>CADAQV010000130.1 GCA_902790095.1 uncultured Lachnospiraceae bacterium
AAGCTGTACCGCCCACAGAGCCGAAGAAGCATCCTGGCGGTACAAAAATAGGAAGCTGTACCGCCAGGAGAGCCAAAGAAGCATCCTGGCGGTACAAAATTAGAAAACCGTACCGCCAGGAAAGCCGAAGAAGCATTCTGGCGGTACAAAATTAGAAAGCCGTACCGCCCACAGAGCCGAAGAAGCATTCTGGCGGTACAAAAATAGAAAGCTGTACCGCCAGGAAAGCCGAAGAAGCATCCGGGCGGTATGGACATAAAATCTACACTTTTTCTCCCTACTTTTTTCACCGCCTTATTCTAGAATCTTATATAAAGAAAATGGGGGAGAAGGTGATCGCCATGAAGAATCATATCTGGGCAATAGGTTTTACGATAGTTTTACTTGCTTTCACGACATATATAACCTTGGATACATTTGTATTAAGTTCTGTCTATATGGAAAATGCGACAGAAGTGAATACATCCATGTTTGATGACCTGTCCGGCAATAAAGAAAGCAATAATACAGCCGAAAAGACCGCAGAAAATACAGCCGAAAAGACCACAGAAAAGACCACGGGCAGCAATGAGGAGACCGAGAACGAAACGGAATCGAAATCTGAAGTAGAATCTAAATCTGAAGTAGAATCTAAATCGGGCGCGGATGATATCTATATAGACGCAAACACATATATCGACGAAAATATCACCATAAAGCTGACTGACACAGAGCAATACGGCACATCCATACATATCGCGGATATAACCGTCAGCTCCGCCGAATATCTTAAGGCCGCATTTGCAAAGAATTCCTACGGGAAAAATGTGACCGCAACAACATCCTCCATAGCGGCATCAAATAACGCGATCCTTGCCATCAACGGGGATTATTACGGCGCAAGGGAAAGAGGATATGTAATAAGAAACGGGGTCGCATACAGAAGCACGGCAAGCGGAAGCGATATCGTCTGTATATATGCAGACGGCACCATGGATATAGTAAGCGACAAGGACTATACTGCAGATGAACTGGTGGAAAAAGGAGTCTGGCAGGCGTTCTCCTTTGGACCGGCACTCATAAAAGACGGTGAGATAGAAGTTGACGGAGATGATGAAGTAAAGAGGGCGATGGTAAGCAACCCAAGAACAGCCATCGGAATGATAGATGATAATCATTATATATTCCTTGTAGCGGACGGAAGAACATCCGAAAGTGATGGGCTCAGCCTTTTTGAACTTGCGCAGATAATGCAGAGTCTTGGATGCAGCGTAGCTTATAATCTTGACGGCGGCGGTTCGTCCACCATGTATTTTAACGGAAAAGTAGTAAATAACCCTACAACAAACGGCAGGATAAAGGAAAGGGCGGTGAGTGACATTGTTTACATCGGAGCATGATCCCAAAAAGGATCTTTTGATAAATGTTGCAGCGACGATCTTTACAGCGCTTTTCGGCGGAATCTATGAGGTCTTCAGCCACGAGGTGTATTCATATCACATGATCTACGCCTTTGGTATCCCCCTTATACTTGGGGTTCTGGTATGGGCGGTATTGCTGACATCGGACATAAAAGTCTCTTCGGCTTTTGCAAATCTCTGGAATTCGGCAATAGCTGTGCTTACCGTGGGATGCGTTTTCAGAGGTGTTCTTGAGATATACGGAACCACAAATAAACTTGTGATAATATACCCTGTCGCCGGAGCGATGCTTATCGCAGCAGCCCTTGCGGCGGAATCTATAAACAACAGAAAAAAAGCCGCAGCCGGATGACCGGGCTGCGGCGATATTGTTATATTTGGAATTATTCGAATGTCGGCTCGATAAGTCCGAACTTTCCGTCCTTACGCTTGTAAACAACATTTACCTCGTCCGTCTCTGCGTTGCAGAAAACGTAGAAGGAATGTCCGAGAAGCTCCATCTGGAGGCATGCCTCTTCGGGATCCATGGGCTTGATGCCGAAACGCTTTGTCTTTACGATCTGAAGCTCGTTTTCGTCTTCGGTTTCCTCGCTGATATATTCGGGTGTGAAGCCGCCCGACTGCTTTGAATCAACTATCTTTGTCTTGTATTTCTTGAGCTGACGCTCGATGGTGTCCTCGACCTGGTCGATGGCTGTGTACATTGAATCGCTGACCTGCTCGGCACGGATGATGCTTCCCTTAACAGGGATCGTGACCTCGATCTTCTGGCGATCCTTTTCAACGCTCATTGTTATGTTGGCTTCGGTGTCGGCATCAAAATATCTTTCAAGCTTGCTGATCTTGTCGATTGCCGCACTCCTTAAGCCTTCTGTGATGTTGATGTTTCTTCCGCTGATGATATATTTCATTGCAGTAACCCTTTCGCACGCAGGCTTACGGTAGCCATCCCTGCTGCGATCCTTCCCCTAGTGAATTTTAAAAAAGAACGATGGCTTCCCGTAGTCCTATTCTAGCATATTGTTTAACTAAAGGCAAGGACTTCTGATAAATTGTACTAACAATTGGTATCGCAAAAAAGAGACCCTTTTTATAAAAAAATCTCTGTTTTTAACAAAACATCTGTTTTCCCCTGCACGTAATGAAAAAAAGTGTAAAAGTTCCCAAAGTGTGGATAAGTCCGGCCGTGCGCGGCAGAATAAAGGGCAAATGATGAGAGTTATCCACAAAAAGGGTGTGGATAAAAGGACAAAAAAGTGGATAACTTTTGTTTTGAAAACAAGACCGAAGATTTGTTTTGTGAATAATGACGAAAAAAAGCCTCACGGCGGTTTATAAAAATTTTAGGAAATTCGGATATGTCACAGGTCATATTGACTTACTTGAACTTTTTGGGTAAGATTGTGTGGGATATTTGTGGAGCCTTTTTTGGAAAAGGGAAGTTTAAGATGAAAAAGAAGAACTATATGACCGTTTCGACCTATTATCTGATGATAATAATGCTGACAGCGGTCCTTGACATAATGTTTTATTTCTGGGGATTTAAAAACTGTCCCCCGTTTGACAGAAAAATCTCTTTAATAGTGTTTCTGGGTATATCCATTCTGGGAACACTCATACTTACCGTCATGTCGGTCAAGCATTACCGTAATACCTTAAGCATCTGGTGTTCTGCGCTTTTCCCGATAGAGGTTTACTGCATACTCTCTTATATGACAAAAAGCGGCGGGCGCATATTCATACTTTTCATAGTATGGGTACTGACATTGATAGTGTGGATCCTTATAAAGCATAACATGGCCCTGAAAAAAGAACAGGATTTTAAAGTCGGCATAAAACTGCTCCCCGAATTGACAAGGGCAGGCTGGCTGCTTATCACGGCGGTTCTCTTATTGTTTATTGTCCCCGTGATGTCAAGAGGAGCAAGGGGCATAGAGACTGCGCTTGATTACACGATAGTTGCAACGGACACAAAGGGAATGACCGTAACGGGTCAGCAGAGCAATTTAAAGGATTTCGACGAGCAGACATGGAGATGGCTGGATGAGGACAGGCGCGCAGAGCTTTTGCAGCTTGTTGCTGCGATAGAAGCGAGCGAGCTTGGGCTTGACCATGAGCTCTACATAGGGATCCGGGATTTTGCAGGCGATGCTACGCCTGCGGCCTACACCGCGCATGACCACAAGATCCTTGTTAACAGAGGAAGCCTTATGTCAATGACGGGCGAGGAAGCCATAAATATGGTTTGCCATCAGGCATATCACGCATATGAAAAAAGTCTTGTCGACCTGTATATGGATACAGGCAGAAAATACCTCGGACTTAAAGTTTTTTCGGGAGTGGACGGTTTTGTGGCAGAGCTTCAGCAGGATATAGAAGCTCTTGATGACAGAAAAGATGCCGCAAACGAAAGGCTTGAGCAGGCGGCAAAAAAATATGCCGATGAAAAGACTTCCGAATACCTCTACTGGATAGATTTTGCGATCAAAAGCGGCAGTGTATGAAGCTGCCGGAAAAGCTGCCGGAAAAATACCGGCAGTTTCTTTTTTTTGCACTTTGCACGCCAATATTTATATTGACACTTTATAAAAAAAATTTTATAATTGTAGTATCAAAAAGAAGGAGGTTTCTTATCATGGATGAAACCAGAAATGCAAGAAGCGGTATGGGACTGCTTCATATGTCGGCAGTGATATCATTTGCTATTGCGGCTGCAACGATCTTGATGTCATTCCTCGCTATCATCTTTAATAACCAGCTCGAAAAGGCTGCAAACTCTTTGAGTGCGCTTGACGGTGCATTCGGAGCAGCTGCGCTTATCGGTATCCTTGCCGTGCTCATCGGCATTGCTGCCATAGTCGGCTTTGTTATTGAAATGGTAGGACTTAACACAGCAGGTAAGGACGATCAGGGTTACAAGCAGGCTTTCAACTTTGTATGGATCGGAATCGCAGTAAGCATCATCGCTACGATCGCAAGCAAGGTTGCCGTACTCAGCGCTCTTCTTTCAATCTGCTCAACTGTTATCTCGCTTTATGTTATCTACCTTATTATCGAGACAACAAAGAAGCTTTTAAACATTGCAGGACATTCCGAGACCGCAGCAGAAGGCGACAAGGTTCTTATGTTCCAGCTCATCGGATCTGCAGGTACGGTTCTTTACACAATAATCGGAATCTTCTCGACCGGCATTGTTTATCGTATCTTTGCTCTCCTTGCTTCATGCGTTGGTATTTATGCCGCTCTTCTTCTTATGGGCTTCTATAAGAAAGCAAAGGATGAGATCTGATGACGTGACCGTTTTTCGGGCATAAAAAAAGACCAAGGGGCTGTAAAAAAACAGCCCCTGTTTTACTGTAAACGTCTCTATGATCATTTGCTCGCAGGACAGAGTTCGCTACCCTCACTTCGCGGCGAAAAGATTCGGACGGATGCTCCGGCGACGATAAATGCGTTGTCGCCTGCGCACCGCCGCTTTTC
>CADAQV010000131.1 GCA_902790095.1 uncultured Lachnospiraceae bacterium
ATTCCCGTTGTTGGCGAATGTGTTGTGAAGATCGAAAACGAAGGCGCCGCTTTCTGCACTGCGGGAAGCAGCGTTAGAAGGGAAAGAGAAGAAATGACACCCGGGGACGGATACTAGGTGTCATTTCTTCTTTACTTATTTATCAACCCCAAATAATCCCCGTACTCCGTCTCGGTGCTTGTTTTCTTTTCGCTCGTCTTTTTATCATTCTCAAGAGAGAGTGCCGCCTTTGAGACATCGCTTATAACACCGGCTCCGCCGACACATCCGCCGGGGCATGCCATACCCTCCAAAAGATATCCGTTATACTTTCCGGCTTTCGCGATCATCATCATCTTGCGGCATTCGTCAAGGCCTTCGGCACCGACAACATTTACTTCGCGGCCGGGGTATCTTTCCTTTATGACATTTACGACGGCCTTTGCAACGCCGCCGGAAGATGCAAATCCTTTTCCGTCGGCGCTTGATGCGTTTGATACTTCATCCGGCGCTATGGTATTCGGATCGATCTCCTTTGCTTCAAATATGCCGGCCATCTCTTCGAAGGTGAGGACGAAATCGACTTCGCTTCGCACGCTTTTGCGGCTGGCTTCGAGTTTTTTTGCGGCACACGGACCAATAAAGACAACTTTGGCCTTGGGGTGCTGTTTTTTTATCATCCTTGCGGTAAGAACCATGGGCGTAAGTGTCATGGAAATGCAATCCGCATATTGCGGGAACAGTTTTTTGGCCATAACAGACCAGGAAGGACAGCAGCTCGTTCCCATGAAAGGAAGCTTTTGGGGAACTTCATTTACAAAGTCTTCTGCTTCCTGAATGGCGCAAAGGTCCGCACCTATGGATACCTCTACCATATCCGTAAAACCTGCGGCTTTAAGGGCTGCACGCATTCTGCCTTCGTTGGCGCCCGGCCCAAACTGGGTGACATATGAAGGCGCAATGGCTGCATAAATGGGAGTGTCCTCTTTCAGTGCAAGGCAGGTCTGATATATCTGGCTTTTGTCAACTATGGCGCCGAATGGACAGCTTACAAGGCACTGTCCGCAGGATACGCAAAGATCGTAGTCTATATCGGCGCGGCCGTGTTCGTCGGATTTTATCGCATGCATTCCGCAGGCCTTGGCACAGGGGCGTTCCTGGCGGATGATCGCATTGTACGAGCATGCCTGCATACATTTGCCGCAGTTGACGCATTTTTCCGGATCTATATGGGATTTACCGTTTTTTATCGTAATGGCACCCTTGGGGCATACCACAGAACAGGGGTGCTCTAAGCAGCCCTGGCAGCCGTCTGTTACGAATGTCCGCTTTTCCGGGCAGGCGTGACATGCAAATTTGATGATATTTACAAGGGGCGGCTCATAATACTTTTCGGCAATATCCGCATCCTCAAAGCCGTCCGATAAAAGTGTATGCTGAGAGAGCTTTCTCACAGGGAGCCCCATAGTGGTACGGATGCGCTCGCCTATTATGGCGCGCTCTAAAAAGATGTTGTCATAATATGTGCTTATCTCGCCGGGGACAAGCTCATAGGGAAGCTCTTCAAGGCGCGAAAAGCTTGTGCCCTCAAATGCCATACGGGCAACCTCTGTAAATACCTGATGTCTTATCTTGCTTTTTGTAGTTATTATTCCACGCATGATATATTCCTTTTTTGCCTATTTAACGGGTATAAGTTTAATTCTTTTCTTTGTTTAAGTCAAATCTATTTGAAAAATAATTGAAAAAAACGTAAGGATGTTTATAATTAAAAACAAGAATCTTAGATCGGAGAAAAAACTATGACTGATGCTGAACTGAAAGAGACAGCGGGATATTCAAAGACTCTGACCATAACTCTCGCCGCGCTTATGGCGGCGCTTACGGCGGTCTGCTCATGGATGACCATTCCCGCGACTGTTCCCGTAACGCTTCAGACCTTTGCGGTCTTTTTGACTCTTATGGTCCTGGGGGGCAAAACGGGGACAGTATCCATACTATTGTATATTTGCATAGGCGCGGCAGGCGTTCCTGTTTTTGCCGGGTTTAAAGGAGGCTTATCGGTGCTTGTCGGCCCTACGGGCGGATACATCCTGGGCTTTTTATTCTGCGGGCTCATCTACATGGCATTCGGGAAGCTGATAAAAAAAGGCATTGTTTTTGAAATATCGGCCCTGGTGCTCGGGCTTATAGTATGTTATGCTTTCGGAACGATATGGTTCATCATTGCGATGGACATAAAGGAGACGGCGTACTCTCTTGGGGCAGCTCTTTCCGCCTGCGTCGTGCCGTTTATCATACCCGATATCCTAAAGCTGGCCGCGGCCGTTGCGATAGCAAAGCAGCTGAAAAGGATGGGAATGATAAAAAAGCAAGTTTAGCAAGTTTAAGCAGTTTAAAAAGCATAGTGTGTTATTGAAATGGCACGGGCCTTTATGATATACTCATTTCGTAGGGGCACTTGTGCCATTTTTATATTAGTGAAAAACAATGGAGGTTGGTTATGAGATTTGAGATCGTAGATAACGCCCTGCAGTTTTATCATAACGGTGAGACTGTCAGGATAGAGCCGTGGGGAAAGGACTCTCTTCGTGTGCGTTCCCGCGTATGGGGGAGCTTCACAAACAGACAGTGGGCTCTTACGGAAGATGTGTCAGGCTATAAGGCAGAAATAAGCATTGACGAAGAAGACCACTGGGTCGGTGACGGAAATATCGACAAGAGGCAGATCGCCACTATCGTAAACGGACGCGCAAAAGCAGTCGTGAACTTTGTCGGTATAATCAGATTTTACAAGGATGACAAGCTTGTCCTTCAGGAGTATTACCGCATGTATGACGGTACTCTGTCACAGGGCAGCCGCTGCTTAAAGCTCATAAACCGCGAGTGGAAGGGCATTATCGGCGCAGAAAATTACACACTTAATGTCAAATTTGAAAGTGACAGAAACGAAAAGATATTCGGTATGGGTCAGTATCAGCAGCCCAATCTCAATCTTAAGGGTTGTACCCTTGAGCTTGCCCAGAGAAATTCGCAGGCATCCGTTCCCTTTGCAATTTCTTCCCTTGGATACGGCTTCCTTTGGAACATTCCGGCAGTCGGTACCTGTAATTTCGGCATGAACTACACCGAATGGATAGCAAAGTCCGCAAAGGAGATGGATTACTGGATAACCGTGGCCGATACGCCCAAGGCTATCATGGATAATTATACCAAGGCTACGGGACATTCGCCTGTATTCCCCGAAGAACTTATGGGACTTTGGCAGTGCAAGCTTCGTTACCGCACGCAGGAAGAAGTGCTTGAGGTCGCTCATGCATACGAAAAGGCAGGCATCAAGATCGACCAGATCGTTATCGACTTCTTCCACTGGACAGTACAGGGTGACTGGAAATTTGACAAGACCTATTGGCCGGATCCTAAGGCAATGGTTGACGAGCTTCATTCAATGGGCATAAGAGTCATCGTTTCGGTATGGCCTTCAGTAGACAGAAGAAGCGAAAACTTCTATCCTATGATGGAAAAGGGTCTTCTTATAAAGACAGAGCGCGGCGCTCAGCAGACATATGATTATCAGGGCGACTGCGTTGAGATAGATCCTTTCAATCCCGAGACAAGAAAGTATGTATGGGAAGTTTGCAAGAGAAATTACGCAGACCTCGGCTTTGATGCTTTCTGGCTTGACAATTCCGAGCCCGATTATGGTATCTACGATTTCGAAAACTACAGATATTTTGCAGGCCCCGCGCTTGAGGTCACAAACATCTATCCTCAGATGTACAGCCGCGTGTTCTATGACGAGATGGTAAAGACAGGCAAGCCTGTAGTTAACCTTATGAGATGCGCATGGGCAGGCTCACAGAAATACGGCAATGTTATCTGGTCGGGCGATGTTCCTTCAACATTCCAGGCATTTGCAGAGCAGATCCAGTGCGGCCTTAACATGGGCCTTTCGGGTATCGCGTGGTGGACAACGGATATCGGAGGCTTCATGACAGATGATGTTGCAGACCCCAACTTCCGCCAGCTCCTTATCCGCTGGTATCAGTTTGCCGTATATTCTGCAGTTCTTCGTATGCACGGAGACAGAGGCCCTTACAACATTCCTGCGCTTGATAACAGAGACTGGGGCGGCGGCTACCTCCACACAGGCCAGCCAAACGAGCTTTGGAGCTACGGCGAAGAAAACTATGCGATCATGAAGAAGTATTACGACATCCGTATCTCCATGCATGATTACATAAAGAGTCTTTACGATGAGGCCTCAACAAACGGATCGCCTCTTATCAGAACAATGTTCTACGAATTCCCCGAGGATGCAAAGTGCTGGGAGATAGAAGATCAGTACATGTTCGGCGCAAAGTACCTTGTTGCTCCCATCCTTAACCTGAATCAGTTCAAGAGAGATGTTTATCTCCCTGCAGGAAAGTGGAAGCTTACATCCACAGGCGAAGTATTTGATGGCGGACAGATCGTAAAGGATATTGACGCACCTATTGAATATATGCCTGTTTTTGAAAAGATCTGAAAAACATAAAATAATCGCATCTTCCCGCCCGCAAGCCCCGGCTTGCGGGCGGGGAACTCATCTTCTTTGATTCTACGCTTTGTTACACCCTTTCGGCTGTGTTCCCATTTTTATTTTTGAACTAAATTTCTTGAAGCTACGTTTTGGTACATCCTTTTCAGCTTTTCTGCTGTCTGTCGGTGAACTAAATATCTTAAATAAGCATTTTGGTACATTCTTCCCGCTGCCATCCCCGGTTGGTAGTGAACTAATTTCTTGAAACCAGAATTTTAGTACATCCTTTTCAGCTTTTCTGCTGTCTGTCGGTGAACTAAATATCTTAAATAAGCATTTTGGTACAT
>CADAQV010000132.1 GCA_902790095.1 uncultured Lachnospiraceae bacterium
AAGGAAAATATGACGATATGCTTTCACTTCCCCATCACGTTTCAAAAAAGCATCCGCCCATGACCATATTAAACCGCGCAGCGCAGTTTGCGCCCTTTGCGGCACTTACGGGCTTTGAGGACGACATAGCGGAAGAAGCAAGGCTTACGGATGCAAAGGAAGAAGGGGATGCATGGCGCGCTGCAGTAGCGGACAGAAAGCTGGCTTATCTTGCGGCACATGAATCAAAGCGGCTGCACTTAAGCGTCAGATATTTTGTAAATGATGAGAAAAAAGCCGGCGGGTCTTACAAGGTAAAAGAAGGCAATTACAAAAGACTTGATGAAAATGAAAGAATGATATATTTTACAGATGGGTCATCCGTAAGTCTGGATGCCATAAGTGATATCGAAGTAGAAGATTTTTCGGGGGAATAGGAACCTGACGCAAATGGAGGTCATATGGAAACGACAGTAAAAACCGGTTTGAAGCTTTGTGAGGATTATTTTGAAGAGTACGGAAGGCCGATGCTTGAAAGAGATTTTTCGGAATATCTGGGGGTTATTTCCTGCGGTCTTGTGGGAGAAGGCTCGGAATGCCTCGGCTATGACGATTCGCTTTCAAAGGATCATGATTTCGGTCCCGGCTTTTGCATTTGGGTTGACGACGACAAATATGAAGAGATAGGCGATAAGCTTAAAAGAGCATACGAAAAGCTTCCGGATGAATTCCGCGGCATAAAAAGGTATAATACCGAAAATGCCAGAGGAAGAGTAGGAGTCATAACATACGGTGAATTCTTTGAGAGGATCATCGGCCGCAGGACATTGCCCGTAAAACCTTACGAGTGGAATGCCATTCCCGATGCCAAGCTGGGCCTTTTGATAAACGGCAAGATCTTTATGGATGTTTCCGGCAAGGCAGACAGGTGCAGAAAGAAGATAAAATATGAAAGACCTTTTTCGGACCGCCTTGCAAAACTTGCATCGCAGCTTGAGGTCGTAGCGCAGAGCGGACAGTACAATTACTACAGGTCTGTCGCAAGAAATGCCATAGTGACGGAAAAACTCGTAATAGCAAGCTTTATGGAAAGCAGCATGCGCACATGGCATCTTCTGTGTGACAGTTACGCGCCCTATGACAAATGGCTCTGCAGAAGCCTTATCGATCTGCCGGGAGGCAGCGAGCTCAGAAACCTCATGATGGAGCTTGCGGTCAGCGAGCATGTCGGCGACCGTATAGCGGATATCTGCGCACTTATCAGAAAAACTCTTGTCGTAAAGGGCTTTTGCAGCGAAGAAAAGGAATATCTTGCCGACATGGCTGCAGATGTTATGGACTACGCCAAAAAAGCAATGGTGGCAGACGATATAACAGAGCTTGAATTTGCTCTATTTGACAAGACCGGCAGCGAGGGCGGCAGAGCGGTATGCCAGGATGACTGGGGAACCTTTTCAAAAATGAGAAGGAGTCAGTATTATTCATTCCCCATGGATCTTCTTTGCGCCGTAGCGTCAGATTTTAAAAAGGCCTGCGAAGAGGGCAGAAATGTAATAACGGAAAAATACGGAATAATGATGCAGTCGACTGACCCGGCAGGCTATGAAAAGATAAAGGATAAACTTCCCTGCCCCGATGAGGAGTTTGTAAAGCTGCGCGAGGCCATCATACCCATTCAGGTGGGAATGATGGAGGAATTTGCAAAAGAATATCCCAAAATGGCACAGAATGCCAGGGTGATCCATACAAAGGACGACAGCATTTTATTCACATCATATGAGACCTACCTTAGGGGCGAACTGACCACTTATTCATTTTCGACACTTGTCCTTTACGGAAGATTTTTGGCAGGCCTTGCAAAGGAAGGAAAAAATCTTGCAAAGATCATTATGACCAAATCCGCGCATCTGTACGGATACGATACGCTTGAAAAGGCAGAAAACAGCATCTGACATGGGGGGCTTATGAAGCTTGGAACGATCGGATACAATTATTCACATGAAGATACTTTTATGATGGACAGGCCGGATGGAATCGGCTGCGGAGTCATGCTGCTCGTAAAGACTCCGGCGAGATTTAACATATCGCATATCAATTATGACATAAGGCAGAAGTCCATAGTCATTCTTTCACCCGAGGCGCCCCACTATTACAGGGCTTTGGAAGGCGTATATACGGATGACTGGATGTATTTTACCTGGGAAGACGGAGATTACGATATGTTCAAGGAACTGGGCATACCGCTTGATATGCCCATACCTTTAAAAAATCCCGATGAGCTGTCCTTCCTCTACAAGAGCATTGCCTATGAGCATTATTCAAACGGCGCTTTTCATGACGAGATATGCGCAAATTACCTGCAGATCTTACTTTATAAGCTCGCCTGGAATGCCGGAAATATGAAAAATGTCGGAAGGCCTCTGTCCAAAAAGAATACCGACGCGCTCATGCATATCAGGAACAAGATATTTGATTTCCCCGAAGAGATAAGGGATGTGGGATATTATGCGGATTCCCTAAATATGAGCATGTCGGGTTTCCAGCATGCATATAAGAAACTGTTCGGTGTAAGCCTCATGACGGACATAAACAATTCCAGATTCGGTTTTGCAAAACAGCTTTTGTTAGCTACCGATATGCATTTGAAGGAAATCGCCGATAAATGCGGATATGAGAGCGAATACAGCTTTATGAGACAGTTCAAGAAGATGTTCGGGAAGACCCCTACAGAATTCCGCAGACAGATATAATTGCAGAAACTGTTAGCTTATCATGCACTCATGCATATTTTATTGATCATGTCAAAAGTTTATAATGGATCTGGTGATAGAGATAATAAATGGGTCGTCACCGGATCCAAAACAGGTTTATTACACAAGGAAATTCCCCGGCTACCGATCATGCCGGGGTATTTCATTTCCGGGGAAAAAAGTCCTGATTTTTTTAAAAAAAGATGTTGACAAATGCTATTGCTTGTGCTAGAATGCCACTGTTGCTTTTGAGAGCACAGATGCGCGAGTGGCTCAGTGGTGGAGTATCGCCTTGCCAAGGCGAGGGTCGCGGGTTCGAATCCCGTCTCGCGCTCTCTTTTTTTTGCATCGCCTTTCCGGGCGGTGCTTTTTTGTTTTTGCGGATATATTATCCTTTATTTTTTTTTCGTTTTATGTTATCTTTAAAGGTGTGTGATAATCTTAATACACCATAACTCTTTAAGGAGGCGAACTTATGTCAAGATATGCTGAAATAAGCAGAAAAACAAAGGAAACGGATATTCAGGCAGTGTTTTCCGTTGACGGCAGCGGAAAGGCTGACATAGACACAGGAATAGGTTTTTTTGATCACATGCTCGACGGGTTTACACGTCACGGCCTTTTCGATCTGAGACTCAAATGCAGGGGCGATCTGAATGTGGACAGCCATCACTCCATCGAAGACTGCGGTATAGTTCTTGGAAGGGCAATAAAAGAGGCGGTCGGTGACAAGGCAGGCATAAAAAGGTACGGATATTTTATTCTTCCCATGGATGAGACACTTGTAATGTGTGCCATCGATCTTTCCGGAAGACCCTACTTTGTTTTTGATGCGGAGTTTGAGGCTGAAAAGTGCGGCGAGATGGATACTCAGATGGTAAAGGAGTTCTTCTATGCCGTTTCATATGCAGCCGAGATGAATCTCCACATGAAGGTGCTTTACGGCGCAAACGATCATCACAAGGCGGAGGCTCTTTTCAAATGCTTTGCCAAAGCACTTGATATGGCTACGCAGAAGGATGAGAGAATAACCGGAGTGCTTTCGACAAAAGGAACCATATAAAAAATATTAAAAAGAGGTCAGACAGATGATAAATAAACTTGTAAACGAGATAAAGAAAAAGAATGCGCCCATAGTAGTGGGCCTTGACCCGATGCTTTCATACATTCCTTCTCATATCGTGGATGCTTCCGTAGCCGAATTCGGGGAAAGCCTTGAGGCTGCAGCAGATGCTGTATGGAAATACAACAAGGCAATAGTGGATGCCGTGTACGATCTTATTCCTGCGGTAAAGCCTCAGATAGCAATGTACGAACAGTTCGGCATTCCGGGCCTTAATGCTTTTAAGAAGACTGTGGATTACTGCCATGAAAAAGGGCTCGTTGTTATAGGTGACGTTAAAAGAGGCGATATAGGATCCACATCGGCTGCCTATGCCACCGCACATCTTGGAAAGATAAAGATAGGCAGCAAGGTATTTACGCCTTTTGATGAGGATTTTGCAACTGTAAATCCCTATCTTGGAACCGACGGAATAAAGCCTTTCGTTGATGTATGCAAGGAAGAGAAGAAGGGCATTTTTTTTTTTGTTTTGACATCAAACCCTTCAAGCGGAGAATTCCAGGACAGAACGGTTGACGGCAGACCGCTCTACGAACTTGTCGGTGAGCAGGTTAGAAAATGGGGCGAGGACTGCATGGGTGATGCTTACTCATATGTCGGAGCCGTTGTCGGCGCAACTTACCCCGAAATGGGAAAGATCTTAAGAACTATCATGCCAAAGACATATATCCTTGTTCCGGGTTACGGCGCACAGGGCGGAAAAGCGGCAGATCTTAAGCCGTACTTCAACGAGGACGGCCTCGGCGCTATCGTAAACTCGTCAAGAGGCATAATCGCCGCATACAAGCAGGATAAATATGCTTCTTTTGGCTCGGAACACTTTGATGAAGCGTCAAGGGCCGCAACGGAGGATATGATAAAGGATATCGCTTCAATTTTCTGATCGGCAGGTGGAATATGTCAAAGAAATCTTATGAAATATGCACTGTTATAAGTCAGTGCGAATTATGTGAAGGTATATTCGACCTTTGCATAAAAACAGAGGAAATGTATAA
>CADAQV010000133.1 GCA_902790095.1 uncultured Lachnospiraceae bacterium
TACATGATATAAAAAACAGATGTTATTATCCTGTTTTGCCATACGAGTACATTTGCGGCTTTTTTTCTGTCCCTGAAATACTCCAGCATCTTTTTGTAATTGTTTTCATTCATATTTTTTACGCGGCAGTGGGCGAATATTTGTTTATGAATCTCGCCATTATGGTAGCCGCCTCGGCTCTTGATATTTCTTTTTTAGGCTCCAAATTGCTTCCGTTTCCGATAAAGCCGTTTATATAGCCCCAGTTTACGGCTGTCCTTGCCCATGAGGCAACGTCTGCGGCGTCCTCTTTTACAAGATATGCATTCCCCTTTGCAACGCTCACATCGTAATTTTTGAAATTGCCGGCATATCTGTAGAGCATCACGACAAATTCCTGTCTTGTTATTCCGCTTAGCGGGTCAAAATGCAAAGGATCCTTTCCTGTCGTTATACCGTTTTCTTTTCCCCAGATAACGGAAGGAAAATAATAGTTTTTCGGGTGTACATCCTCAAAGGGACTTACGGCATCAGAAACTTTAGGCTTTCCTTCAAGCTTCCAGAGAAGGGTTATCATCTCGCATCTTAAAAGGCCTGCGGCATGTCCGAACTCTGTGCCCGAATGCCCTGTCATGGTGCCGCGGTAGTAAACATAGCCTATATATCTTTTGTGCCAGGCGGTCCTTATGCAGTCTTCAAAAGGATTCTCCTGCCACACCGCATAAAGCGTCACATCGGCATTCTTAGTGAATTCAAAGGGCGCCACCACGGTATATTCGGGATCTGTCGCATCCGCATCTTCAGACCAGCCTATTATAAAATACCCGTCCCTTACCGGGAGCGCGCTGTCTACAAAAGCTATTTCAAGTGCTTTTCCCCTTGTCTTTTTCATTGCAGCCGGCGCCTTTTTTCCGCCGTTTGCATCAAAGGTTATCGTGAATTCGTCTTTTTCTTTATAATCCTCATCCGATATTACCACCTTGTCGTCGGCATAAAGGCTCATATAAGACCTGGTCTTTTCGTCGTAGCGGTAATTCAGGATATTATAGGAATTGATATTTATGGTATAATCCGTGATCCGGCCGTCATCTCCTGTATTCTGTCCGTCACAGCCCACCATAAAAAGGGCTCCGTACTGCCCGGACATTCCCTCATCCGAATTTGTCACATCGACATGATAGTTCTTTCCGTCCACCGACACGATGTTCCACATATGAGAACCGCTGTTGTACCTATCCGTCATGATGCCTGTGGCTATCCTGCATTCTATGTCGGCATCAAAGGATGAATTTGCGACAAGATACCGGAAAGCCTTTGAATAGCCTTCACAGACGACATTTGTGAAAGGATTGCCGTCAAAGACCGAAATGAGCTGCCAGGGGTCTCCGTAATTTACGCCGCCGCCAAGAGCGTCAAAATCGTAAGTTACAAGTTCGCATATCCTGTCTTTGTATCTTTTAAGTTTTTCAAAGTCCGAAAGGCCCTCGTTTTCCGCCTCGGCAATGATAGCGTCCGCATTTTGAATAAACGCAGCACGGGCTGCCATTGCATTTGTATCGGCGCTGTATGTGCCCACTGCTCCTGAGGCTGAATACTCGGCGCAGACAGCCATCTTGATCAAAACATTTCCGGTAAAAGTAAAATTTCCTCCCTTTAGAGCTATGCCGGGAAGGGAATAGGCAAATCCCATGGAATATGTCGAATCAAACCAGAATGTCTCAAAAGGGTAATCGAGCTGCAGAGCCTTTACGACCTTGTTTATATCCGTCTCAGGTGTAAAGCCTAAAAGAGAGAGCATTTTTTTGTGCGCAGCGAGAAAATCTATCTCCCGGGCAGGGGTGCTTTCCGGGATGCCGAGCTCTGCTCTTGTAAATGTAGTTTTTGAAACGCCTATATCTTCAAATGTAAACGTAAACTCCGTGCTTGATATCCCGCCCATGGCTACGGCTCTTATCTTTTCCGCAAGGTAGTCATAAAGGCAGACGGCCAGCTCGCCCGAAAGGCTTTCGCGGCCTATAAGCCTTTTTTCACTGTCGGCATAGACATGATCCGCACCGTGCATAGCGGGCAAGCCGCCCCCGGCTGTAACAAAAGCCGCAGCCGCAATAAATAATAAACCAAGTCGTTTTTTTATCATACCAACCTCCCCGGTAATTCTAAGTTCCTTTCCTTTACAAGGAAAAGCCGTATAGTCTTTTTTCATTTTCATCCATAACCAAAGAATTTCCCTACCTACATATGATAACAAATCTTTAACCATGTTTCAAGTGATTAATAGGCTGCACTCAAAAAGGAAATTTTCTAAAAGATTTATAAAATGTGCCAAGAAATGCCGTTTTTCAACCTTTTAATGGTCTTTGAAAAGCCCGACACTGTTGCTTTTTTTTATTTATGTGGTAAAATGTTTATGGGGATAAATACGCTTTTTAGTTTTTGTATAGCTTTTATACATATACATATATACGAGGGTTACAATATGAACAATAGAGTCTTCTTTTCTTCTGTGATCACAGTCTTTGCGATAATACTGCTGGTCTGTATCATGATAGCCCTAAAATCAAAGAAAAAGATGGGAAAGGCCGTAGCGGTCCTGGATCTTTCACTCATACCTCCCATGATCGGAAACCTTATCATCATAGGTTCCGATGTTCGGACACTTAGTGAAGTCGGATGCTATATCTATTTTGTAGGCCTCGATATCGTTATGCTCGGGCTTATATATTTCACAAAAGAATACTGCAATAGTTCGGAATACACAAAACGTATTCCCGGGTTCATCTTTGTCCTTCTGGGGATAGATATCGTGCAGCTTCTGTTAAACCCTGTCTTTGGGCACGCCTTTGATCTTGAACTTATAATATATCAGGACCGGGGGTATTACAGGCTTGTTCCGCTACTCGGGCAGATCTACCACCGAGTTGTCGTTTACGGCATCTTCATTGCCGTTATTGCGATATATATCCTGATGGTACTTAAAATGCCGAGGATATACCGAAGCAGGTACAATGTCATACTTGTATCCATGATACTAGTCGGGCTCAGCCAGTCATTCTTCATCTTTTCGCGCACGCCCGTGGACCGTTCCATGATACTGTACGGCATATTCGGGGTACTGGTCTTCTATTTTGCAATTTTTTATCGGCCGTTCAAGCTTCTTGACAAGATGCTGACGGACATAGTTTCGGACATGTCCGCAGGCCTTTATGTATTCGACCCTAACAGAAAGCTCATATGGGCCAACACGCAGGGGCTGCGCCTCACAAACACAAAGGAAAGCGAACACGACCTCACGGAAGCCGCTCTTATCAAAAAGTTCGGAGACATACATGCTTCCGGAACATGGTCTGATAATGTAGAACTTGGCTCAGGTGATGACACAGAATACTACCATATAGAAAGAAAGCTCGTTACCGACAAAGCAAACCGCATAAACGGTTCCGTGCTGAGCGTCAGGGACAATACAGAAGAAAAAAAGAAGCAGAAGGAAGAGCTTTACAATTCAACACACGACGCCCTCACAGGGCTTTACACTAAGGAATATCTTTTCCAGTGCATCAAGAAAGCTCTCGAGAAAAACAACGGTGCGCCCTATTACATCATCTATGTCGATGTAAGGAACTTCAAGATAATAAACGATATCTTCAGCAGCGCTTTCGGAGACCTCGTACTCCAGCGTATTGCGGGCTGGATAAGCTCCGGTATGTCTGAAAGATGTATATTCGGACGTCTTATAGGAGACACCTTCGGCGTATATATGCCAAAGGAAGAATTTAATGAAGACAGACTGGAGACAGAACTTTCGCGTTTCGTAGTAAGAGAAGATGATGTGGAACACAACATTCTTATTCATCTTGGAATCTACGAAGTAATGGACAATGATGAAGATGTTTCAATCATGTTCGACCGTGCGCATTTTGCCATGACGACCATTACCGAGGTCTATACTCAGCACATTGCATACTACGACAACATGATACGCGAAAAGGTCCTCTGGGATCAGCAGATATCCGCCGAGCTTCCTACCGCCATCAAGGAAATGCAGCTTCAGCCTTACCTGCAGCCCATCGCGGACAAGGACGGAAACATCCTCGGCGCGGAGGCCCTTGCAAGATGGATACATCCTACGAATGGTTTTATGTCACCCGCATCCTTCATTCCGGTTTTTGAAAAGAACGGAATGATAGTAAATGTGGACAAACACATGTGGCGCTGCGCGTGCGAGATCCTTTCAAGATGGGACAATGATATGTTCCTTTCCATCAACATATCTCCGAAGGATTTCTACTACACGGACGTTGTCGCGGATATAAAGGGGCTTGTTAAAGAATATAATATTCCTCCGCACAGACTCAGGATCGAGATCACCGAGACCGTCATGATGACGGATGAAGAAAACCGAATGGCTATCCTTGACGATCTGCGTCAGGCAGGCTTTATCGTGGAAATGGATGACTTTGGAAGCGGATATTCTTCTTTAAATCTCTTAAAGGAAATGCCCGTCGATGTTTTGAAGATCGATATGAGATTTTTATCAAAGTCAGACAAGGGGGGCAAAGCCCTTACCATCATCCGGAACATAATCCGCCTTTCCGATGAGCTTGGCATCTCCTCACTTACCGAAGGTGTCGAGACCGAGATCCAGTACAAACAGCTTTCGGGTATGGGCTGTAAGATGTTCCAGGGATACTATTTCGACAAGCCGATGCCGGTGGAAGAAATCCCTGTTCAGTTTTATACAAATGATCTGGAGAACATGCCAAAAGAGCAGCCAGTTCT
>CADAQV010000134.1 GCA_902790095.1 uncultured Lachnospiraceae bacterium
GGAGTTCTTGTTTCTTTATGGGCTTGTTGCCCGCAGTTAGCTTTCGCTAACCGCGGATATGATAGCACTTGTTTTACATAAAATCAAGACTTTTACAAAAATTAAAAATGAGACTGTGACTTAAGTCCCCAGGTCTCAATTCTCTACATAGGTATCTATGATCATCTTTCGGCAGACGGGGCAATAATCTGCTTCCGTCTTGAAGCGTCCGGGAGAATACTTTACCGAAGATAAACATCCGTTTCTCGAAAAGTTTTCCAAAAACGGTGCCTTCTTTATTCCCTCCTTCCAGCGCACACGGCTTCTTCCGTCACCGTACATCAAACCATGTTTCATTTCTTCTTTGCAAAACGGACATTTCATCTAAAGTTTCCTCCCTCATACATATTTCCCTGAAAGCTGTAACCTCTGCAAAATCAGAAACTCACTTATCAGTTTCCGGTACAAATATACACGATTTTGTAAAATCATTCAACTATACTTTAGCGCTGTTTTTTTCCTTGAATATGCTCACAAAAAAAGTTATAATTACAGTAATATGGATCAAGGATTTGATTTACCCAAATGAATATTTTTAAAAAAATCACAAATACATATAATAGCATCCCGCTCATTGTCCGCATAGTGATAGGGCTTGTGATCGGCGCAACACTCGGTATTTTTATAAAGAACGCTACGGCTATTACGCTTCTGGGTTCGATATTTGTCGGGGCGTTAAAGGGCATCGCACCCATACTGGTATTTTTCCTTGTTGCATCTTCTCTTTCGCAAAAAGGTCAAAAGATGGATTCAAGATTCGGGCTTGTAATTCTTCTTTACATGTCAAGTACATTGTTGGCATCAGGGATCGCAGTCATTGCAAGTTTTATCTTCCCGCAGACTCTGATACTTAAGGATGCTGCCACAGCAGAGGCGATACCTATGGGAATAGGCGAAGTGCTTTCTAATCTTTTGACAAGCATGGTCGCAAACCCCGTCGAGGCTATAATGAGCGGAAGATACATCGGAATTCTGTTCTGGGCCGTAATGATCGGCCTTGTGCTCAAGAAGAAAGCATCAAATACAACTGTCACCTTTATATCCGATCTTTCCGAAACAATGTCTCAGATCGTAAGATATATCATCAATCTTGCGCCCTTTGGAATTCTGGGCCTTGTGTATGAAAATATCTCGACCAACGGTCTGTCCATCTTTACCGATTACGGCAGATTATTGCTCTTACTTGTCGGCTGCATGCTGCTTGTAGCGCTTATAGTTGATCCTCTTATTGTGGCTATAGTTTTGAAAAAGAACCCCTACCCTCTTGTATCCATCCCCTTAGGTGCAACCATAAACATGGACGGAGCAGCGGTGACCATAGCCGTCATGGCTCTGGCCGCTGCAAACACTGCAGGCGTCACCGTAACATTACCTGCTGCCCTCGCGCTTTCCCTCATAGCAACTCTTGCCGCATGCGGAGCATCGGGCGTAGCCGGCGGATCGCTGCTTTTGGTTCCAATGGCCTGCTCACTTTTCGGAGTATCGTCTGATATCGCCATGCAGGTCGTTGCAATAGGCTTTATCATAAGCGTCGTTCAGGATTCGGTCGAGACCGCACTCAATTCTTCGGGCGATGTATTGTTTGCCGCAACTGCTGAGTATAAGCAGTGGAAGAAGGACGGGAAACCGCTTCCCGATTTTTTAGGCGGAACAACGAAGACGGAAGTTTAGATCTCATGTTAAAAGGGATTTAATTGCCTCGAGATCGAGGTAATTAAATCCCTTTGCTCTATGCATTAAAAATTATGCCAATCCGTAAAACTGAAGTCTTTCAGATTGATCCTGTCATAGGCGGCGCAGATCAGGGCCCATTTAAATTTGTCGGAGCACTGGAAAGAAATTTCATCATCCCCCAGCACGCAGGATTCAGGCACGATGCTTTTTATAAAAGCGTCAAGGTTGAACATCCATCCTTTTTTTCTTAAAGAATCTTCAAAATCATCCTTTTCTACGCTTCCGTCGTTTGGATCACCTACACCGTAACCACTATAACCCTCACAATCAAAATTAATATTGTAAAAATAAAAGTCCGGATCATCATAATTAAAACCGGGGACACGGAGCTCCTCATACTCCCAAAACTCATTGCCGCAGCCATCCATATCACTGTAGATGTGATAAAGGAAGTCACAGTTGATCAGGTGGATATGTTTCTGTATCTTCTCTTCTGCTTCGTTAAAGCGCATGGTGAGGTACATCGCGATCTCTTCGTCGGTGAGGTCATTGTCCTTGGTCAATTCATAGATGCTGTCCCACTCATCTCTTATTTCAGCGCATGAACAGTTTATACCAAGCTGATCATCCTTATAAAGACCTAAATATCCAAAATCAAAGGTCCCCTTTACTACAAATTCTCCGTTTTCCACATAGACTTTTACCATAAAAAACCCCTTTCTTTATTATGTGCCTCGGCTCATTATCAACCCGGTAATCACTCATCAAGCTTCGTAAACCTTTTGATCCTCGCTTCGCCAACATCCACCACTTCATTCCACATATGCGCAGGACGGACCCAGACACCGTGGTCGCCGTAAAGAGCGCGGTAGACTACCATGGGCTCTGTGGTCTCTGAATGTCTGGCGATGCAGATGACTTCATATTCATTTCCCTTATAGTGGCGGTATTTTCCCGGAAGGATCGAGGCTACCGCCTCTTCGTAGGTGATGTTTTTATTGCCGTTACTGTTTGTAGACATATCAAATGACGGGCTGTTTTTAACCATATAATCCCCCTCATCTTAGCACATGGAGTATTCCATCATCTCATACTTGAGCCTGCAGCCTTCCGTGATATCATCCGGCAGCAATGCCCTTGCAACTAATTTCAGGTCATCCGATTCAATATCTGTTCTTTTCAAATTTGCGTAGTCGCCGTCGATGCTGACTACTTCATAATATCTTGTTTCCATATTTTAGCCTCTCAATGTATTTCGCCGTAATCCATATCCATTGCCAATGAAAAGGTCATGCCCGGATACGCAGCCTTTAAGTCTTCAAGTATCTCGGTATACACGGCCTTGCGGCTTTTTGCATCAAAACTTATGACCACGTCAAAACGTACCGAGTTTTCCTTTTTGTTATAGTAAAAGCCGTGAATCTGCTTGGCATGCTTGAAAGCAAGCACTCTTTTGCCGATCTCATCCCTGAGCCTGCTTACTTCCTCATCATGCGAATTGATCGAATATACGCCGACAGCCGTCAAAAGGACCCTGTGCTTTGTATAGACCGCCGTCATGATCTCTCTGGTCAGTTCATCTAGCCTGCACAAAGTAACGTCATCGTCCAGCTCGACATGGATGGACCCTGTGTAGGTTTCGGGACCGTAATTGTGAAGAATAAGATCGTATGAACCCTTCACCTCAGGAAATGAAGATACAGTCGCCTTGATATCGCGAATAAGTTCGATATCACCCGGCTCGCCGAGAAGCTTTGAAATGGTCTCCATGAGCATCTCCAGGCCGGCTTTAATGATGACCAACGAGATCAGCGCACCAAGATAGGATTCAAGCGATACCTTCGAAAAATAAAAGATCAGCGCTGCGACCAGCGTTGCGGACGATATCACCGAATCAAGAAGCGCGTCTTTGCCGGAATTGACCAGCGAATCCGAATTGACTTTGTTTCCGACAGACCGCACATAAAGGCCAAGGCCTATCTTTACAAATACCGCAACGCCCACTATTACAAGTGAAATGACCGAATAGTCAGGAGTTTCCGGATCGATGATCTTTTTTACCGCCTCCACAAGAGAAGTCACACCGGCATAAAGGACGATCATAGCAATCACAAGAGAGCTCAAATACTCTATCCTTCCGTAGCCGAAAGGATGCTTTTTGTCCGGCTCTTTACCCGCCAGCTTTGTGCCAATTATGGTGATGACGGAGCTAAGCGCATCCGACAGATTGTTTACCGCATCAAGCACAATGGCTATCGAATTGCTCAAGATACCAACGCCCGCCTTAAATCCGACCAGAAATATGTTTGCAAGTATTCCGATCACACTTGTGCGAACTATTATCTGCCCGCGTTTGTTTTCTTCGTTTGATCTCATGTTTGTCCACCTATCCTTCAAAATACCCGCATCCGCTTCTTTCAGGCGCTTCAATTCCGGATTCATACCTTGCGCGAAACTCCATATTTATCTCGCGGATCTCGCGCTTTCCGTCGATGTAATCCTGATACATCTCGGCAAGGCCGGCCATGCAGCCGTCGCAGGCCCCGCTGATATTGCCTATGGATTCGGCAACGATCTGCTCACGTTCTTCTCTTGTTGTGGCGGCAATCAAAATGCTTTTGTTCATATTTATTCCACCCCATCATCCTGAAATCTTGATAAATGCTCAAACGGCAAGATCTGCCTTCCTCTGAAAAGGCCGCAGCCGTCATTGATCAGCTGGTTGTTATATGCCTTAAACATGTTCACCTTAACGGAAGACAGATCCAGCTCCTGAAGCTTGATCAGTCTTTCATAGGCTTCGTCAAAGAATCGGCACTCGCCCGGCAGGATGATATCGCGCCTGCTGCGGTTGATCTCCTGACTCTTTTCGTAACCGAAATGGTTTGCATCTCCTATCTCGGCGTAATCATCCATATCCTTGGTACGAAGCTGGACCTCCGTGTAGCATCTTGCCGAGTTGTCATAAAAGGTTATATGCAGCGAGCGGTAACCGGACTGCCTTGGAGTCTCGACATAATCTCTGTAATATGCCCTCACATCTTCTTCAAGACCGGTTCCTTCGCCCGGCATCTGCCCGGAAAGCTCGGGGGTAAAGCCTCTTTCCTCCAGGAAAACAGGGAGAGCATTTGCGATCTCATAAAGATAGCGTATCTCCTTTTCCTCACGTTCCTCTTCGCTCTTAACATGGCAGACAGGGAGGGAAATGACTATGCGGTATGCGATAAGATCTCTAAAGCAGTTCAGGCTGTTCTTGATCTCCGCCTCGGTTGGAAACTTGCCATTTTCCTTGTAATAGTCGTAGATGTATTCAAGAATATAGCCATTAAACTTTTCTTCGGCGCGTATCAGCGACTTGATCCTTCCCTTGAATGTAAACGCCAGGAAAGGATACTTCTGCGTCATATACAGATAGAATTCTTTGATCTTGTGAGACTGGGACGAAAGAAAGTCCGTGTGCTCTAAAAGCTCCGTGATCTGCATAAGGAAATTGCAATGTGCCAGATCGATGGAGTTATGTTTCCTGATAGCTTCTTTTTTTAGATCCGAAGAATATCTAAGCAGTATTTTCAGCACCGTATCCCCGGAATACAGGTAATCATTTAGTGATATCATTGTCATCCTCTTTATCCAGACAACCGGCGGCCTCATGCTCCTTTAGTACCAATCTGCCGCTTTGCACCCTGCACCAGAAACCTTACGGTTTTCATTTTGCCTCCGTATTAGTTGTCTTATTTTTTAAAAATGAGACTGTGACTTAAGTCCCGGGGTCTCAAAAATGCCGTGCTCACGGCCGAAAAAATGAGATATGTTATAAGCGTTCCAAAACAAACATCCGACAAAAAATGATTTGTCATATGAATTCTGTTATAACCGTAAATAACGACAAAAACGACTGCGAACGCAAAGCAGACAGCGTTCTTTACGTTCGAGCGTTTTTTCAGCACATCTGATAGCATTGGAAGCGAAAACATCATGCTTGCGATGGTCATATTGCCGCTCGGCCAGCTCTTGAAATTATCGTTAGAGCCTGCCAGATTGGGGATCATCTCCCACCAGTTTCTATATGATGCTTCAGGATCATCAAGGGTGATGAGATATTTGTATCTGGGTCTTGAAGCAACCTGCTTTAACCAGAGGTTCACATTGTCGGCAACTATTCCGGCGACT
>CADAQV010000135.1 GCA_902790095.1 uncultured Lachnospiraceae bacterium
TCTTTTCGCCGCGAAGTGAGGGTAGCGAACTCTGTCCTGCGTGCAAATGATCATAGAGACGTTTACAACAATAACAGGGGCTGTTTTTTTACAGCCCCTGTTGCGGGAGACCGTTATGAACAGTAATGACAAAAAAAGACCGATAGGTGTTTTTGATTCGGGTCTTGGAGGCCTGAGCGTTTTAAAAAAGGCGCTCGAGCTCATGCCCTGTGAAAACTTTATATATTACGGCGATTCTCTAAATGCGCCCTACGGCACAAAAAGCCTTGAAGAAGTAAGAGAACTGGTAAAACATGTCACGGATCATCTGTTTGAAAGAGGCGTAAAAGGCCTTTTGATAGCCTGCAATACGGCTACCAGTGCCGCGGTACGGCAGCTTAGGGAAAATAATCCGCAGTTTCCCGTTGTGGGCATCGAGCCCGCGGTAAAGCCCGCGGCTTTAAAGCATCAGGGAAAAAGAATACTTGTTCTTGCGACCGAAAATACTTTAAAGGAAAGCAAATTCAAAGCGCTTCAGGCTCAGTATGAACATATGGCGGATATCATAAAGGTACCCTGTTCGGGGCTTATGGAATTTGTCGAAAACGGCGAGATGGAAGGGGAAAGGGTCGAAGCTTTTCTTAGCGATACCTTAAAAAGCTATCTCCTTCCGGGAACTGAGGCCATAGTCCTCGGCTGTACGCATTATCCGTTTTTAAAAAAGAGTATTTTAAAGGTGGCGGGGGATATCGAGATCTTTGACGGAAGCCTCGGCACCGCAAGGGAACTTAAGAGAAGGATAGAAGAGAAAGGGATGCTGTCTGAAAGCAGGGCCGGAGGAATCTTAGAGGTCATCAATTCGGCGGAAGATGAAAGACTGTTCTTTCATAATGAAAACGGCCGTATGATCCCGGATACCGAGCCGTCCGGGCGGCTTTCACAGCTTACCGTAAAACTACTTAACATGGAGATCTGACAATATGAAGAAAAGGATCTTTTGCTGCGCCTTTGCATTTTTGCTGTGCGGATGCGGCATGGTCATGAAAAAAGAAGAACCAAGACCCGCGGTAGTTTCGCCGGAGGCCGCTCCCGAATACAAGGTGGAGCAGGTAAGGCTTTCGGACATAGAATCGACCGTAACGGTCTATTTTTCCTACAGGCAGTCGGGTACAAAAAACTATGCCTTTGATGAAGCCGGATATCTTGGAAAGGTGTATTTCAAAGACGGGGATCAGGTCTTTGCCGGCGATCTGCTTGCAAGCCTGGAAGGTTATGACGATGCAAAGGCCGAATATGACAGTTATAACGAAAAAAAAGAAGAGCTTTTAAAGAAGCTTGATTCCTATACGGCCGGGCTGGATAAGGAGATCCGCGTTTATGAGATAAAGCATAAGTACGGCTTTATGACAGACGAGGAATATGCCGAAAAAACGGGAAGCTGGCATGATGAGTATGACGAAAAAATTAAAGAAATTGAAGATGAGATATATATCCTTCAGTTGAGGATCGACCGCGAGCAGGAATTGCTTGACAAAGGGGCACTTTATGCCGACGGAACGGGTATTGTTACATCGGCAAAGACGGTATACAGCAACACGGGGAAAAAGAGAAACTGGTGGGATACATCCGAAAGTGATGAAGAGAAGGACTGGGCAAGGGCATACAACTATATAAAAGGCGGCGAACCGATAATAACGGTATCGGATTCGGGTTCCGAGGCATTTATTGCCGAAACAGAGTATGCCTCAAAGTTTGAGCTTGGAGACAGCATAGAACTAAACGTCGGAAGCAAAACGGTATCGGCCACTGTTTCCGAAGTCGAAGAAGGAAGAGTGGTATTAAGTCCGGATTATGCCGATACATCGGTATATGTGGGAATGCAGGTGTCCTATCAGCTTCCGCTTGAAAGAAAAAAAGGGGTAAATGCCATTTCCAAATCATCCATTCACGCCGCAGATGGCAAGTATTATGTTTATGTGATCGGAGAAGACGGATTCAGACAGATGAGATGGGTACAGACCGGGGTCTCAAACAGCATGGAGATAGAGATCACGGAAGGTTTGAAGCTTGGAGATATCGTTATCAAAAGATAAATGGTGATTTATATGAGAAAAAAGAGTTTTTTCGGCATTCCGGCATTGCTGACAGCCTGTATGATATGTACAGGCGCCTCTGCGTCCGATGAGGAGTGGCTTGTTCCCAAAGGTGCCGAACCGGAAAGCATAACGGCCGAGATAAAGGATCTTAAGGAGTCAAGACTTGCCGGCGCAAGGGTACGTTCCAAAATAGAAGAACTTTGTTTTTATTCTCCCGGAGAGGTGGAATGGGTAAACTGTCAAATCGGAGAAGAAGTATCAAAATATCAGATGCTTGCCAAGGTGTCCCGCAAGGCACAGGAAGAAAAGGTGCAAAAATGTCTTGACGACATAGAACATGCCGAGGAAAAAGCCAGGCTTGAGTCCGGCATAACAGACGCAAAGATCGAAGAGGCAAA
This sequence comes from uncultured Lachnospiraceae bacterium, assembly GCA_902790095.1. Classification (GTDB taxonomy): domain Bacteria; phylum Bacillota; class Clostridia; order Lachnospirales; family Lachnospiraceae; genus UBA4292. The sequence continues at coordinate 2,474 of CADAQV010000135.1, forward strand.
AAAAGAGCTTGCTCTTTATGAATCAAAGGTCGAAGCGGGGATTGCGGACAATTATACATTGATGATGTATGAACTTACCCAGCTTGATCTTGACAACCTCGAAAAGGAAATAGAGGAAGCGGACAAAAGAACGGAAATCGAGCTTGCAAGACTTGAAGAGGCATATGAGGCAGCAAACGCCATGATGACATACGATCATATTTACAGTCCGTGCGATGGGACTGTGATTTTCTGCGGCATAGAAAAAGGCGGCACGGTTTTAGAAAACGAATATGTGATAGCTGTAAAGGACGGGGCGGAAAAGTACATAGAAAGCTTCGATACCGGCATAGGCTCTTTGCGGGAAGCAAAAAAGTATGAGGCTTTTTATGCGGTCATTGACGGGGAAAAATATGAGATAACATATGAGAACGGTCCTTTGGATGAAGGCAGCAGAGCTGTCTTTTCATTCCCTGAAGAAGCAAAGGATACCATGTCTTCGGAAATACTCATAGAGATGGTCATAAAAGAAAACAAGGACGTTTTAGTGCTGCCTTTATGCTGTATCTATCATAACGGAAATACCGAATATGTGTACAGGATAAAGGACGGAAGGCGTGAAATGGTGGAAGTGATGACGGGCGATGATAACGGAGCCGAGGTCATCATAACTGCAGGAGACATTAAAGAGGGGGATGAGATATATGTTCCGTAAAAGAATGCTGTTTTTCATGCTCCCGGTCTTAATGCTTTGCGGATGCAGTCAGGCTGAACAGAAAAAGAACGAAGATGCCGAAGGCATGCTCTATCTTGAGGCCACGGGCTCCGGCGAGATAAACGAAAACCGTTTTACGGTAGAGAGAAAAGATTTTGTCACCGATATGGAATATGAAGCTTCGCTTGTGGCATCGTTTTATTCGGAGATCTATATGCCCGAGAAAAAGGCATCATATTCGGTCGCAAAGCTTGTCAAAAAAGACGGCGACATGGTGAAAACGGGAGATGCGATCATGGTTTTAAAGGGAAGCTATGACGACATCGATAAAAAAGAAAAGGAACTTGAAAAGCAAAGGATCGCTTCTTCTTTTGAAAAGAAATGCTCCGAATATACAGCAGGGATAAAAGCGTTAAATGACGAATACCTTTTATCGGGGGATGAAAGCGTAAAGATCAGTATCGATTCGCTTACGTACGAATATGACACTTACAAGGCAAAGACCGAAAAAACACTTGAGGCTATAGATGCCCTGCTTTTTGAATACGATCTTTTAGACAGGGAACCTGAACTTACGATATATGCAAATGCCGACGGCAAGCTTAATTATGAAAAAGCGGCCGCAGAAGGAAATCAGGTAACAGATAAGGATCTTCTGGTAAAGATCATAGACGTTACAAGGCAGTATTACAGGGCTGAAAACGGTTATCAGTATCTTAGCTCAGGCATGGAATTAGACCTTAAAAACGGTTCTGATATCATAAAAGGAAGAGTTCTTATATCAGATTACGAGACCGAAAAAATGTCTGTCGGCGGGGCATTGATAACCATAGAAGAGAACGCAGACGGCCCGCTGCCTGAAAAGGTGAGCTTTATCGCGCATCCTGTTTCATGGAAAAATATGCTTGCGGTGCCTACGCAGGCGGTAAAGAGGGACAGTGAAAACGCATCATATGTCATGTGCCTTAAAGACGGGAAAAAGCAAAGAGTATATATAAGTATTGTGACGACCATCAATGAATACAGTTTACTGATAGATGGACCAAGCGAAGGGGATATCGTCTGTTACTGACTGGTAGGGGGCTGCTTTATTAAAATGCTGACATTTTTATTACAAAAACTAAAACAGAAAAAATGGATGGTTCTCTGTCTGCTGACGGGTAATATACTGCTTATCGCTGTGGTCATCAGTCATCCTCTTTACAAGCAGGCCACGCTTGACCGCATGCTCACGGACGAGTTTAAAAACTATATCACCGAAAACGGGACCAATCCCGGGGTGATAAAGACATCACTCACAAGAACGAAAGACAATACAGGCGGTTTTAACGAATTCCGTTCCTATATGCATGACGAGGACATTTTAGGAATACCGGTTTATGCGGATGTGAGGGATTTCACCTCACAGTTTGCAGAAGATGACAGCAACCTTGACGTGATGGCTCAGAAAACGCAGGAAATACTGGAAAAAATGTA
>CADAQV010000136.1 GCA_902790095.1 uncultured Lachnospiraceae bacterium
TCCCTGTGCCGTAAATTTCTTCAGTGCTCCGTTGCTGCCGTATACTGTTACCGTTATCATGTCTGTTTACGCGTTGATCTTGGTGATCTTAACAGCTGTATACTGCTGTCTGTGACCGTTCTTCTTGTGATAGCCGGTCTTCGGTTTGTACTTGTAAACGACGACTTTCTTCCACTTTCCGTTCTCGACGACTTCGCCTTCTACGGACGCGGATTTCACGTCTTCACCAACCTTGATCGCTTCATCACCGATCGCAATAACATCGTCGAAAGAAACCGCTTCGCCGACTTCCTTGCCGAGCTTCTCGACACGGACGACATCGCCTTCTTCCACTTTGTACTGCTTTCCGCCGGTTGCTATGATTGCATACATGGAGTGACACCTCCTTCTTCAATTACTCGCCAGATACGGCGGTTCCGCAAAACGGAACACTTGCCTGCCTCTCTGTGCGGCACACTGATGTATTCTACCATTAACTCCTCAGTGAAGTCAAACGGAATTTAAAGAAATAATGAAAAACCTTTTCTGGGCCTCACGATTTCCATAATTCCGAGTTTAGTAAGGTCCACTGCTTCCGAACGAAGCGGATCCCGCTTCAGTTCCTTTCGCATGACATGAAGCAGTTCTTCCCTGTGATCCGGATCTTTCATATTAATAAAGTCGATCAGGATCATACCGGAAAGATTCCGCAGGATGATCTGCCTCACGGCTTCTGCCGCCGCTTCCAGATTCACGGCCCGGTAGGTCTCCTCCGGTTTCTTTCCTTTTGTGCATTTGCCGGAATTGACGTCTATGCTCACAAAGGCTTCCGTCTTCTCGATCACAAGAAAAGCACCGCTTTTCAAATACACTTTTTTCTCAAAGAGCCTCTCCGTATCTCTTCGGAGATTATAGACCGCCGCAAGGGGAACGGAAGGATCCTCCCACAGCACGATCTGCTCGCCGGCAATCTCTCCGTAGAGCCACGGTTCCGCTTCTCTCCTTCGAGAAACAGCCTCATAAAGCGCTTTCTGATCGGTCACGATCCTGTCCGGTCTCTCTCCGCGGATTTCCATGAGAAGTCCCGTTCCGGGATCCGGCGGCTCATAAAGAACGGAAAAGCAGGTGCGTGTGGCGGCACGCTTAAGGATCTCCGACATCTGCCCGCACAGTCCTTCCAGTTCCGCTGTCACATCCTTTTTTTCGGCAAATGCCGCATTGGTCCGGATCGTGATCTCATATCCGCACGTCTCGATTTCGCGCACCCATCCGGAAATCGTTTCTTTCTGTCCTTTTGTGAGCTTATTGGAATAGGAAATCTTTTCTTTGCCCGCCGGGTCCGCCGGATCGGTCGATACGATGCAGTATCTCCCTGTCAGGGTCAGCCTGGTATCCACTGCGGCTCTCTTATTTCCGATGCTGTTCTTCACAATTCGGACCGGAAGCTCCGTACCTGGCTTTACGGTTTTCCCGGACAGATAATACATGGTCTCTCCGATCCTTACATACGTGCTGTCAAGGTTTTTTAGCCGGTTTTCCGCTTTTCCGATGCAGATTGTTCCCGGCACGTAATTCCCGTCATGCAAAGGCTCCATATGCAGGAAAGACAGCTGCATATCCTTATAATAAGCAGCTGTCAGAAAGGACTTTCCGTTGTGTTCTGTTTTGCACAGTACAATATCGTTCATAGATTTCGATTCCGCCCGGAGGGAGGATCTTTCGTTTCTTAAAAAGGCTCACCGAGGGCTCCGAGGGAAATATACCCTCCGTTGCCGTCATTTGCAAAGAGTTCATCCCGCCGGACCCTCATATCCCATTTTTCAACGGAAAATCCGGAAAAGGCAAAGTACGCTTTCATAACCGCATCCGGCTTCAGATTGGCGGCGCTTCCGGAAGAACAGAATAAACGGAAAGCTGCGTTCATGCCGTCCTCTTTTTCGTCTGCCGGAACATCTGTTTCTTCCATTGCAAAGATGAGCGGACGGATATCCTCTGTCTTTACGCCGGACTTCGTCTTCTTCTCCGCCATGATGCTTTTCTGTTCCAAAAAGCGATGCAGTGCTTCCACAGGATCCTTTTCGGAATCCTTTTTCCAGGAGATCGTATACGAAGCTGCCGCGACAAGAGACATCGCGTTATTCTTTCTTCCGTCTTCGATCCTTCGGATGCCGAGCACTTTGATGCCCTCTGCCATCTGTCCGTTCAGGGCATCGATCATCTCCTGTCCCGATGGGCATTCCGTCTCTTTATAATCCAGTTCAAGGTCAAAATACTCTCCCACGCTCGTCAGGCCCACACCCAGCGGTTCCGCGATGGACATGATCATATGCGGGGACCTCGTTTCATCCTGATCATTTCATCCTGATCATTGCATTATACATGACTTTTCAGCCGCAATCAAACATTGTGTTGACGCCGCCGGTGAAATTCTATATAATGGCACTGCGTCACGCTACCATGGTAGCACAGTAAAGTGGTAATGACGAAACAGCCGGCCTAATGGCCGCAAGGAGGAAAAAGTGAAAAAGAAATTATCAGTGCTTCTCGTTCTCTGTATGCTCGCATCGCTCCTGTTTGCCTGCGGGTCTTCGGAATCCGCCTCTTCGGAAACGGCTCCGGCCGAGTCTTCGGCAGCAATCGAGTCAACGGCTTCGGAAGAAGAAACCGCTCCCGCCGGGGATTCTGACTGGGCTTACGTGCAGAACAAAGGAAAAGTCATCGTCGGCATTACGATGTTTGCCCCGATGAATTATGAAGAAAACGGCGAACTGATCGGCTTTGATACAGAGCTGACCAAAGCGGTGTTTGAAAAGCTTGGCGTAGAACCGGAATTCATTGAGATCAACTGGGATTCCAAGGAAGTCGAGCTCAATTCCAAAAATATCGACTGCATCTGGAACGGCATGTGCATCACCGAAGAGCGCAAGCAGAACATGACCATGTCCGATCCCTATCTTCTCAACACCCAGGCCCTTGTTATGAAAGCGGACCGCGAAGAAGAAATCATGGCAAATGTCTCCGGACTGACCCTCGTCGCGGAAGCCGGTTCCACCGGTGAAGGCAAAGTGGACGGCTCAATCCCGGATGACGATACGGTCGTTGTCTCTGCCAATGAATTCTTCAAAGACGCGAACTATACGCCTGTCGATTCCATAGTCAAGGCCGGCACGGCGGATCTTGCCATCGTTGACAGCGTCTGCGCGCTTGCCATGGTAGGCGAAGGCACGGATTACGACGATCTGGTCGTCAATCTTGACAACAACTTCGGCGAACAGCAGTACGGCATTGCCTTCCGCAAAGGTTCCGATATGGCGGAAAAGGTGAATGAGACCATCACGGCTCTTTACGAAGACGGCGAAGTATTTGTATTGGATCCGGGTCAGTACACAGTAACGATAGACAGCGAAGATTATTCGGACCATGCGCTGACACTTGATGATACTATGGTAGCGCTTGGCTTCTGCGGTACAACAGCCTATGTTGAAATAAAGGTTGACAAGACGCCCGGTGCGGAAGCAAAGTCCGCCGAAATAATGATGGCAATGTCCGATGCTGTAAGCATCACCTGCATGGATGCTTTTTACAATATCATCTACGGTCAGGAATATGTCATTGCAAAAAAAGGTGAAAAGCCTGATTGGACAAAGGCAAAGAGACTTGAAGGCACCGAAGGAACCATTGACTACGAGAATCTCACACCTGCGACCGAATATGTGATCTATGCCCGTACCTACGAGACAGATACTGCATATGCGGGAAAACCCGTCAAAACAGCATATGTCACACCGCTTGACGGCGTAGGACACGGATGTGACACAGTGGTAGGTCAGGAAATAGTGCTTGATATAGCGCCCGAAGACGCCACAGGTCTTACCTATCAGTGGTATTACATGAACGTGATCGAAGAGGGAGACTATACCAGGACAGAAGTAGGAGCTAAGATAAAGGGCGCGACCGGCAGAAGCTACACCCCTGTAAAGAAGGATATCGGCAAATATCTGTATGTAAAGGTGTTCAAGGGAAAAACAGAGGTCGGCGATCACGAACTCGGATATGTAGAACCTGCCACCTATACGGTAACATTTGACGCAAACGGCGGCACCAATGCTCCTAAGGCAAAGACCAAAAAACGCGGCGAGGATCTTGAGATAGCTCTTACCGACAAGCAGATCCCTACAAGGGAAGGCTACTTCTGCGTAGGCTTTGCAAAAGATAAGAATGCCAAGAAGCCCGATTACACCATCGTCTATCCTTTCACATATGAAGATGATGAGGACGTCACCCTTTATGCTGTATGGCAGGAGAATCCTTTTGATGACTGCGTAAAGACATCATGGTATACAAGATATGTAGGCTATGCGTCATTCCGCGGCGCAATGACCGGGTACTCCTCAGAACCCAATTTCGGAGTCGCAGATCCTCTCCTTCGTTGCGAGATGATAACTCTCCTTTGGAAGCTTGACGGACAGCCTAAGGTAAAAACATCCGACGCTCCCTTCCCCGATGTTACGGGAGGATATTACAAGAAGGCCTGTATCTGGGGCAAGGATAAAGGCATCACAACAGGAAGAAGCGACGGAAATTTCTATCCTCTTGACAACATCTCAAGACAGGAATTCGTGGTAATGCTCTACAGATATGCTCAGGCAAAGGGCCTTGATGTAAGCGTAAAGAACAAGAAGGCATACCTTGAAAAGGCGGATGCCGCAGCGGTTGCAAGCTGGGCAAAGACAGAAGTCAACTGGGGCTATGTACACGGCCTTATCGGAAACGGAAGCGACCTTAAGCCGGGCGATGACATAACCAGAGCCGAAGCGGCGACCATAATTGCAAGATTTATTGTAACATACGGATTGTAATTGATTTTTTCGCAAGTTTAGAGTATTATATCGTATGGGCGGGCTTTTGCCCGCCCATACGTGATATTCGGAGGAATAAAAAATGGATTACGCAGCAGAATCCTTAAAGCTCCACTATGAGCTGAAGGGAAAACTTGAAGTTACATCAAGGGCAAAGGTAGACTCAAAAGAGGCGCTCAGCCTTGCTTACACACCGGGCGTTGCACAGCCCTGCCTTGAGATACAAAAGGATATAAACAAAAGCTACGAGCTTACAAGACGCTGGAACACGGTTGCCGTCGTTACTGACGGAACTGCAGTTCTCGGACTTGGAGATATCGGCCCGGAGGCCGGCATGCCGGTAATGGAGGGCAAATGCGTCCTTTTCAAGGAGTTCGGCGGAGTGGATGCAATCCCTCTTTGCGTTCGCTCAAAGAGCGTTGACGATATCGTTAAGACGGTAGAGCTTCTTGCGGGAAGCTTCGGCGGAGTCAATCTCGAGGATATTTCCGCACCCAGATGCTTTGAGATAGAAAAGAGATTAAAGCAGGTATGCGATATTCCCATCTTCCACGATGACCAGCACGGAACCGCAGTCATCACACTTGCGGGTCTTATAAATGCATTAAAGATCGTTGGAAAGAAGATCGAGGATGTAAAGATAGTGACATCGGGCGCAGGCGCTGCAGGCATCGCTATAATAAAGCTTCTTATGTCGATGGGACTTAAGAATGTCATCATGACAGACCGCACGGGCGCTATCTACAAGGGCCGTGAGGGTCTTAACCCCATAAAGGAAGAGATGGCCGAGATAACGAACCGGGCATGCGAAAAGGGAAAGCTTGCCGACGTCATAAAGGGAGCCGATGTATTTATCGGCGTATCTGCACCCGGCACACTTACCGGAGATATGATCAAGACCATGGCAAAGGATCCCATCATCTTTGCATGCGCAAACCCCACGCCGGAGATTTTCCCCGAAGAGGCTATCGCGGCAGGCGCGGCAGTCGTTTCGACAGGCAGATCAGACTATCCCAACCAGGTAAATAACGTGCTCTGCTTCCCCGGAATATTCAGAGGCGCTCTTGATGTAAGGGCATCCGATATTAATGACGAGATGAAGATAGCATCGGCTTATGCGCTTGCCGGTCTTGTCAGCGATGAGGAGCTTTCACCGACATATATCCTTCCCGCGGCATTCGACCCGAGGGTAAGAGACGCGGTTGCGGCTGCCGCAAGGGAAGCTGCAATAAGAACAGGCGTCGCAAGATGCGAATATAAGGGATGATATCGTGCGTTTATGATTGACAAAGTATAAGAATACCATTATTATTAATATCAGATGAGGGTGGCTTAAAAAAGGCGCTCACAAAAAAGTATCTTTTAAGAAAAGGAGAAATGTTATGAACATAAATAAGACAGCAGAAGGCAGCTTCCTCAAAATAAAGGTAGACGGAAGACTTGACACAACTACCGCTCCTCAGCTCGAGGAAGAGCTTAAGGCTTCGCTTGACGGCGTTACAGATCTTGCAATGGATTTCGCTGATCTTGAATACATTTCATCTGCAGGCCTCAGAGTCCTTCTTTCCGCACAGAAGACCATGAACAAGCAGGGAAGCATGAAGGTATTAAACGTTAACGAGACCATCATGGAGATATTTGATATCACAGGATTTGCCGACATTCTTACCATCGAAAACTGAAGCGGAGACTTTAGGCCCATGAAAGAAATAACAGTTGATGCTACACTGGATAACATAGAGACGGTAACGGATTTCATTGATGCCGAACTCGAGAGGGTCGATTGCCCTCCGAAGGCTATGATGCAGATCAATATCGCTGTAGATGAGCTGTTCAGCAATATTGCAAGGTATGCTTACGAGCCTGAAAAAGGGCCGGCGACTGTAAGAGTTGAGGTGGACCCCGATTCACCCGAAGTCGTCATCACGTTCCTCGACCACGGGAAACCGTATAATCCTCTGGAAAACGAAGATCCCGACATAACCCTTTCTGCCGAAGAAAGAGGTATAGGAGGTCTTGGTATCTTTATGGTCAAAAAGACAATGGACGAGATCGAGTATGAGTACAGAGACGGAAAAAACATACTTAGAGTAAAGAAAAAACTTTGATCATTACCCCGGTCCTTGATCGGGGTAATAGTTTGGAAAGGAAAAAAATGCGCGCCGAAGAAATAAAGAAAAATCTCCGAAGCGGAGAATATGACAATTTACTTAATGACATCTATGTAGACGAGGGAAGACTCGGGCAGTTAAAGGAAAGATATGAAAAAGCCGCAGACAGATTTGTATCTCTTTTCGGCGACGAAGAAATAAGTATTTTTTCCGCACCCGGCAGAAGCGAGGTAGGAGGCAACCACACCGACCATCAGCACGGGGAAGTGCTTGCCGCATCCATCAATTTAGATGCCATAGCATTTACCGCAAAAAAGGATGACGGTATCATCAGGATAGTATCGGATGATTACCCCATGGTCACAATAGACACATCGGACATAGAGAAAAATGACAGCGAAGAAGGAACCACCATAGCACTTATAAAGGGCGTACTTAAGGGCTCTTTGGACAGGGGCTTTAAGATAGGCGGTTTTGATTCGTTTATAACGAGCGATGTTTTGATAGGCGCGGGGCTTTCGTCATCAGCTGCATTTGAAACTGTAATAGGTGTCATCATATCCTGCCTTTACAATGACGGAAAGCTTGATGCTGTGACAAATGCCATAATAGGCCAGTATGCGGAAAACGTTTATTTCGGTAAACCCTGCGGCCTTATGGATCAGATGGCATGCTCTGTGGGAAATCTTGTACACATAGATTTTGCAGACACTAAGAGGCCTGTTACGGAAAGTGTGTCATTTGACATGAGCAAATACGGCTACTGCCTTTGCATAACGGATACCAAAGGCTCGCATGCGGATCTGACGGACGAGTAT
>CADAQV010000137.1 GCA_902790095.1 uncultured Lachnospiraceae bacterium
GAACCGGACTGTTTTATCATGTTCGGCGCGGAAAGCCGCGGGATACCCGAAGAGATCCTTGTAGAATACGAAGAAACCGCTGTCAGGATACCGATGAATGACAGCTACAGATCACTTAATCTGTCAAATTCCGTAGCCATAATACTTTACGAAGCACTGCGGCAGAACGGATTTGAGAACATGTTGACTTCCGGGCAGCTCCACAGACTGTCGTGGAAGAGTGGAGAATAGATATGAAAGATAAGAGCAAAGGCATCATACTTTTAGGAGCCGGTATTGCACTTGCTGCCGGCACTGTGGCCGCTGTCGTAAAAAAAAGCATGGCAGGAAAGAAAAACGACTGCAAGGACTGCTGTAAAAAGCCCGAGGCTGAAAAAGAAGGCTTTGTACACGAATACATCGACCTTGTCGGAGATTCATACAGCACGGATTTCAATGTAAGAGAAAGCTGCGAAAAGGAAAATGTCATAAGCGAAGACGACATGAAGGTCGCATCCGAGCCCATCAGCATACTTTCGGAAGACTCTGCCGCGGCAGAAGATACATGGAAGGAAAACGCCGATATAAAGGCCGACCCGGAAGCCGGAAAGGCAAAGCCGGAGCCTGAAGAGGAAAAAGAAAGCGAAGATGAAAAAGAGGACAAAAAGGAAGAAGACCCCGGTGTCCACGTTCAGGAATTATAAATAAATGCAACCTTTAGGGTGCTTTGAGAGGTGCTTTTGATGAAGAAATTCGGAAAATTCTGCACTGAGAATCACAGGCTGCTGTGGGCAGGGGCTTTCCTGCTCATGGCAGCCGTTCTTGGTATAAATTGCTTTTTATGGAAGATCGATCCCCTAAAGGGCACGTATCATCTTGGCGGCAGGATAGCGGGAGTTTTTGTTGTACTGCTGATCCTGCTTCTGGCTTATGCCGGGGCAATTGCATTTTTGTTCTTTAAAAAGAATGACGCCTTTAAAAAATTACAGGTGAAGGCGGCGGCTTTTACGGTAGCGCTCTTTGGCATGGTATTTATGTTTGTAATGCCGCCCTTTTCCTGCCCTGACGAAAAGTATCATTTTCTTGGCGCATACCATCTGTCAAATATGGTTTTGGGCGTGAAGGATGATACGGCCTCCCGCCATGCAATGGTAAGAAAAGAGGATGCCGACTTTCTGTTAAACGAACACCCCGGAATAGATGATTACAGCCTGCTCTTTTCTGCGGGCAGCTGGACGGGGAAAGCAGACTCGGAATTGGTTCTTTTTGAGGATGAAAAGTATTATGACTGCTTTTACTTAGGATACCTGCCTCAGGCAGTGGGAATAACCATAGGAAGACTCCTTGGGCTTAGGCAGCTTCCCACAATGATGCTTGCAAGGATGTTTTCGCTGGCGACCTTCCTGTTTTTCTTTGTGCTTGCGTTAAAGACCATTCCATTCGGAAAAGAACTCCTTTCGCTTATTGCTCTTTTCCCCATGACGCTGGAGCTTATAAGCGGCATAAGCTATGACGGTATAGTACTGGGAATGTCGTTCTTCTTTATCGCAAAGGTCCTGGATCTTGCATTTATGGCCGAAAAGGTGAAAAGAAAAGACATAATACTTCTGACGATTTTGATGGCATTCCTTGCGCCCATAAAGGTCACATACCTGCTGTTGGCATTTTTGATGTTCCTTATCCCTAAAGAAAAGTTTGCGAGCAAAAAGGAATACATCATATCCGCGGTATGCATGGCGGTATTCATAGGAACGGTATTTCTTATTTTCAGGCTCGGAAAATTTGCCGAATACGCCGCCGGCGAAAACACGCAGCTCGACTATGTGGATGCCCAGAGCTACACCTTTGGCGAGATATTAAAAGACCCTGTTTACAGTATAAAAGTACTGGTGAATTCGTTCTGGTACCATGCGGGGTTCTGGTTTGAAAACATGTTTGGCGCCCAGCTTGGCTGGGTCGATATAAATGTACCCATCTTCTTTATATACGGTTTTGCGATCCTTTTGTTCATGACGGCAATAAAGCCGGCCGAAGAGCCCGTGTATTTTAAGCGGGGGAGCCGTGCGCTGTTATGGCTCGTATTCGGGCTTATAGCCTTCCTTATCGTGCTGTCCATGATGGTCGCATGGACGCCCACAGGCTACCCCGTTGTGCTTGGCGTGCAGGGAAGATATTTCCTTCCCATACTTCCCCTTTCCATATTTGCGGTAAGGGGCACCTGCTTTAGGAGAAGCGAAGAGACCACGCCGTGGATCATGTACGGCGCAGTCCTGCTTAATATCTGTGTTTATTTGAGCATTTTCGAGACCGTTATGCAAAGAATGGGAGAATAAGAGGTTTTTCATTGCAGATAAATATTCCATCCGATGTAAAAAGAATAATAGACAGGATAGAAGATGCCGGATATGAGGCATATGCCGTAGGCGGATGTATAAGGGATGCGCTCTTAAAAAAGGAGCCGCACGACTGGGATATCACAACATCGGCAGACCCCATGACTGTTAAGAGGCTTTTTTCGAAAACATTTGACACCGGCATTCAGCACGGTACTGTCACGGTCCTTTTGGGGGGTGAAAACTACGAGGTCACCACATACCGCGTGGATGGTGACTACGCGGACGGGAGACACCCTGAAAGCGTGACATTTACGCGAAACCTGGCGGATGATCTTAAAAGACGCGACTTTACCATAAATGCCATGGCATACAATCCTGAAAAAGGGCTTGTTGACCTTTTCGGCGGTCAGGACGATCTTAAAAAAGGTATCATAAGATGTGTGGGAGACCCTGTTGAAAGGTTTACCGAGGACGCACTTAGAATGATGAGGGCGGTCAGATTTTCTGCCCAGCTTGGCTTTGATATAGAGCCTGCCACAGCCGCTGCGATAAAAAAGCTTTCGGGCAGGCTTGCGCTTGTAAGTCAGGAGAGGATAACCGAAGAGCTGCTCAGGCTGATAACATCACCAGACCCTGAAAAACTGCGGATCGCGTATGATCTGGGACTCACGGCCATATTCTTTCCCGAATTTGATGAAATGATGAAATGCAGTCAGAACACGGTTTTCCATTCCTATACCGTCGGTGAGCATACGCTGAAGGTGATGGAAAATGTTTCGCCGGAAAGATATATAAGGCTTGCGGCACTTCTGCATGACCTTGGAAAAATATATACAAAAACCGTCAAAAACGGCACAGACCACTTTTACGGACATGCTGCTGTAAGCGCAGAAAAAGCCGATGCCATGCTTAAACGCTGGAAAATGGATAACGAGACCATAAGGCGCGTCAGAATTCTTGCAAAGTACCACGATGCCAGATTTGAGATCACAGAAGAAAATGTGAGGAAGCTGATAGGAAAAGTCGGCCGGGATCTGATGCCTGCTCTTTTACAGCTTATGGACGCGGATCTGAACGGCAAAAGCGATCACGCAAGGTATGTTACAGGCGAAGCGCTGAGCAGGCTTCATTCGGTATATGAAGAGGTGATCGAAAGAGGGGATGCGGTCTGTATTTCCGAACTTGACATAACAGGAGATGATCTGATCGCTGCAGGCATACCGAAAGGAAAACAGATAGGGGAGTGTCTCGAATCTCTTTTGGCAATTGTTTTAAAGGACCCCGCACTGAATAAAAAAGAGATTTTACTCAAAAAGACCGGTTGCAAATGACACTTTAATGTACTATAATCAATACAGTTAAAAATCATTTATTGTTCGCAGCACAGAAAGGGGAAAAAATTAAGTGGGAGTCATATGAAAAAAAGAAACAGATTTTTGGCGTTTGTTTCACTTTTTATTGTAATTGTCGCAGGGATATTTGTATTTATATATGTTCGCGGTTCTTCAAAAGAAGATACAGATGATGTTTTAAATGCCCTGAGCAGTGCCGATGCAGATATTGCAGAAAAAAACAGAGAGGAATCGGAAACAGAAACAAAAAAAAGCTCACTTTATGAGAATGCAAAACGAGATGAAAAAGGAAGGATTGTAGTAGACAAAGAGGAATGTTTTGTGGCTCGTAATTACTCTAATGGAGTTATAGAGCTTAAGGAAATACCCATAGAACCATTTGTTCTTCGCATCCCTGTTTCTTTTGAGGGCAAACTTGTATCTGGTCTTTGGAATTTGAGAAATTGTGCCTATGTAGAGGAAATATATATTCCGCAAAATGTGATGCTTACCATAGATAATTGCAGAAATTTGAAATCGGTGCATATTGGTAAGAAGGATGGAACTAAGGCAGAGTATGATCAGGATGATTATGAAAGCTTTATCTCCAAGCTTGATATCCTTACAATGATCATTAATTGCGAGTCGCTGGAAACTATAGAGATCGTAAAGGGCGGAAGCGGCGGTTTGAATCTGGGCATTCTCAATGGACTTCCGTCGTTGAAGAGTTTGGATCTCCCGGATAATATAGTATGTTTATCGGGCATTTCTTTATGCGGAATAGTTCAATTTGACTTTACAGAGCATTGCCTGGTTGCAAGGGACATGTTTACCGGAATGCCGGAGCTCCGGGAGGTATATTGCAATCAGGAATTAAAGCTAATAACAAGATCTTTTGTTGATGCACCTAAACTTGAATATGTGGAGATTCCCTCCATGGATACTGAGATAGAAAAATCATTCATTAATTGCC
>CADAQV010000138.1 GCA_902790095.1 uncultured Lachnospiraceae bacterium
TGGCTCCTCTTTCCATAAACACTATTAAAAACGCATAGATTATCATGTTTAAGGGATTGAAGCTTCCGAGCCATGATACCATTATGGCCGTGAAGCCGCGCCCGCCGACTGTCGCCGTGGATATGGTGTGATTCGTACCGCCGACAAGCATAAGACCTGCAAGTCCGCACACAGCTCCCGACAAAAGCATAGTTCTGATAATAACGGCTTTTACCTTTATACCAAGATAATTTGCCGTATTTTCGCTCTTTCCCACTACCGATATCTCAAATCCGTGCTTGCTCATCCTAAGGTAGATGAAAATGCCTATGGTAAGGACAACAGTTATGATGATGTTAAGAAGGTATGTATAACCGCCCAAAGCCGGGAACCATCCTGCCTTGGTGGACGCGTTGATCACGCCTATCTGCCCCGATCCTTTGGGGACGGAATTGCAGTAAACAAAATATGAGACTATCTGCGTCGCTATGTAGTTCATCATCAAGGTAAACAAGGTCTCGTTCGTATTCCATTTTGCCTTGAATATTGCGGGGATCATTGCCCATATCGCGCCTGTTCCGACGCTGCATATGACCATGACAGCAATGAGCGCAGGCGCGGGAAGCGCGTCACCCAAAAACAGCATGCAGGCTGCGGCGGAAAGACCGCCCATCAAAGCCTGGCCTTCCGCGCCGATATTCCAGAACCTCATCATAAAGGCAGGCGTTACGGCAAGGGAAAGGCAGAGAAGTATGGCCGTGTTCTGTAACAAGAGCCATCTTCTTCTTTCGGTTCCTACCGCTCCGTCTATTATGGTCTTGTATATATCTATGGGATTGTCCCCCGTGAGAAGATAAGTAACGATACCGCATAAAATAATTGCGATAACAAACGCCAAAAATCTTATCGGCAGCACCTTTTTCCATGTTATACTGTTTCTTCTGACAATATGACGCTTGGGCTCATGAAAGGATCCACGCACGCTCTTTTCGTTTGAGGTTTTTATATTTGTCTCACTCATACCTCGTTTTTCTCCTCATTTTCATTTACGGAGGCTGTCGCCTTTCCCTTTGTCATCAAAAGACCTATCTCCTCTTTGCTCGTTTCGCGGGCATTAAGGATGCCTGTTACCGTTCCCGAACACATGACCACTATGCGGTCGCAAAGCTCCAAAAGAACGTCAAGATCTTCGCCGACATATATAACTGCGGTTCCCGCGTTTTTCTGTTCATTCAAAAGATTATAAATGGTGTAGGAAGAATTGATGTCAAGGCCTCTTACGGGATATGCCGCCATAAGAACGGAAGGTGAAGCCGCTATCTCTCTGCCGACCAGGACCTTTTGTACATTTCCGCCGGAAAGCATCCTTACGGGTGTTTTTGCGGAAGGGGTCTTTACTTCAAGCTTTTCTATAATATCATCTGCAAGTTCCTTTGGATAATCTCTTTTAAGGAACATGGTCTTTCCGTCATGATAGCTTCTGAGCATCATGTTGTCGATGATATCCATATCTCCGACAAGACCCATGCCTATTCTGTCTTCGGGCACGAATGAAAGCCTGATGCCGCGCTGCTGTATCAGCGCAGGATTCATGCCGTTTAAGATCTCTTCTTTTCCGGTATCCGGATCCTTATAGACGATCTCTCCCTGCCTTATATGCTGAAGGCCGGAGACCGCTTCCAAAAGTTCCCTTTGTCCACTTCCCGCAACGCCCGCAATACCAAGTATCTCTCCGCTTTTTGCTTCAAAGCTTACATGATCCACGACAGGGCTGCCGTAATCGTCGTATATTACAAGGTCTTTTATCTTAAGACGCACATCGCCGTTCTTTGGATCTTCTCTGTCGATGTTAAGATCGACTTTCTTTCCGACCATCATTTCGGCAAGCTGTTTTTCATTCGTTTCTGATGTCTTTACCGTTCCGACATATTTGCCTTTGCACAAAACGGCGACCTTGTCCGAAAGCTCCATCACTTCATTGAGCTTATGAGTGATGATAAGTATCGCTTTGCCGTCCTCCCTCATCCTTCTTAAAACGTCAAAAAGTTTTTCGGTCTCCTGGGGGGTAAGGACTGCCGTGGGCTCATCGAGGATCATGATATCGGCGCCTCGATATAGGACCTTTAATATCTCGACGGTCTGTTTTTCGGACACGGACATATCATATATCTTTTTGTCGGGATCAAGATCAAAACCATAAAGATCGCATATCTGTCTTATCTTTTCTGCCGACTTTTTGATATTATATCTGCCTTTTTCTTTTAGGCCAAGAACTATGTTCTCGGCAGCGGAAAAAATATCAACAAGCTTGAAGTGCTGATGGATCATTCCTATATGGTACTTAAAAGCATCCATGGGCGAAGCGATAAATACTTCGTTTCCGTCTATAAAGATGCTTCCCTCATCCGGAAAATATATACCCGATATCATGTTCATCAGAGTAGTCTTTCCGCTTCCGTTTTCGCCAAGGATGGACAGTATCTCGCCATGTTCCACTTTCAGATCCACATGGTCGTTTGCGATAACTTCTCCGAATCTTTTTGTAAGTCCTTTAAGTTCAAGAGCCGGTGCTTTTTCACTCATTTTTTGCCCCTTTGCTTATAAAAGGCGGGAAACTTTTCCCGCCTTAAATATATGCGTTGTTATTCGTTTTTTACATCAATACTTATCGTTCAGCAATGTGATACCGTCGATACGAAGGTCGAAATAAGGTGCCGAACGGAATTCCGAT
The DNA here is from genome assembly GCA_902790095.1 of uncultured Lachnospiraceae bacterium. Taxonomy (GTDB): domain Bacteria; phylum Bacillota; class Clostridia; order Lachnospirales; family Lachnospiraceae; genus UBA4292. The sequence continues at coordinate 2,711 of CADAQV010000138.1, forward strand.
TCATGGAAGTATCCGCCCTTTATTACCTCTGTATCGCCCTTGTAATCGGGATCTGTATCAACATCGGCCATATATGTCGTAAGCTTTTCGGAACCCACTGTAAAGTTTTCCGTATCAAATACATGGATCTTTCCTGCAATGATGTCCTTCTTTACTTCTTCGAGCTTTTCAACTGTTCCCTTTGCAGCCGCCTGCGTATTAACATCGGTAAGTTTTACGGATCCTGTATCAATGGAACCTGTCCAGTCATAGGGAATCTCGGTCTTGTTTACCACGCTGTCAATAACAAACTTGAAATAAGGAGCCCAGTCGATCTTGGAAGATACTATGAATGTATTGGGGCATGCTGAAACTGTTGATCCATTGTATGAAACATTGGGAACGCCTGCGGTCTCGCACGCTGTGGGAGCACCCATAGAATCGGCATGCTGGCTTATAAGTACGCAGCCCTTGCTGATAAGTGTGTTTGCTGCCTCTTTTTCTGCGGTCTCATCATACCATGAACCTGTGAACTGTACCTGCATGGTTACTGAAGGGCATACGGATTTTGCGCCGAGATAGAATGATGTATAGCCTGAAATAACCTCTGCATAAGTGAAGGCACCTACATAACCCATGACAGCTTCTTCTGCCTTGATCTTTCCGGCTTCTATCATCTCATTTAACTTAAGGCCTGCGGCAACGCCTGCAAGGAATCTTCCTTCGTAAATGGATGCAAATGCGTTGTGATAGTTGGAAAGCTTTTCTGTGTGTGCAAGTGTACCTGTAGCATGGCAGAACTGAACATCGGGGTTTTCCTTTGCAGCCTGAACCATGTATGATTCATGTCCGAATGAATCGGCAAATATTATGTTGCAGCCTCTGTCGATAAGATCGAGAGCCGCTTCATAAGCTTCGTTTGTTTCCGGAATATTTGTCTTGATAACGACCTGTTCATCCGAAAGACCGAGCTGGGATTTAACATCCTTGATGCCATTTATGAAGTTGAGATCATAAGTGGAGTTTTCATCGTGCAGACAGATAAGGCCGAATTTGATCTTGGAATAGTCGGCAGATGCCTGCTTTGTTTCGTCACTCTTTGATTCTCCTGTTTCCTTACTGCTGCTGCTTGAGCAGGCGGTCAGGCCGAGAACCAACGCAGCCGCTAATAACAAAGCCGCGATTTTTGATAATCTTTTCATTTTGTTTCTCCTTCTTGATTCTCTTTATGTCAAATGACGGCTCATGTTACCGGGACGCATAAAAACCGGAACAAGAGACATCATAAAACAAACTAATAAAAAATGATCTCCGTATCGGACATGCTTTTTATTCTTGCAAGCGATTCGACTCTTATTCCCATGCTCCTAAGCTCGTCTCCGCCCTTCTGGAATCCTTTTTCAATGCACACGGCCGCGCCGGCAAGCCTTGCCCCGGACATCTCGACTATCTTCACGAGTCCCTTTATCGCCTGGCCGTTTGCAAGGAAATCATCGACTATCAAAACGGTATCATCCTTGTTAAGAAGGTCAGCCTCTACGGCTACATGGTAGTCAGTCCCATGGGTATAGGAATGAACTATCGCTGTATAGATATCACCTGAGATATTTGATGTCGCATGCTTTTTTGCAAAGATCATCGGAACATGCATGGACATGCCCGCCGCAAGGGCCACCGCTATGCCTGAGGCCTCTATGGTAAGGACCTTGGTTACGCCCGTGCCCTCATAAAGTCTTGCGATCTCATCACCTATTTTAGCCATAAGATCGGAATCTATCATATGATTAAGGAATGAACCGACTTTAAGGATATTTCCGGGAAGCAATTTCCCGTCGGTTTTTATCTTTTCGATCAGCAAGTCCATGGCATGACCCTCCTATGCTTATATATTATATGCGGGAAAGCAAAAAAAAAAAA
>CADAQV010000139.1 GCA_902790095.1 uncultured Lachnospiraceae bacterium
CGGGTTCGACTCCCGTCTCTTGCTCCAAACCGCAACCCCTTGAAAATCAAGGGGTTGCACTGTAAACCCTTGAAAATCAAGGCTTTCAGCCGTTTTCATTTCTTTTCAATACTTTTCAACATTTTTCAAAAAACTGTCTTTTTTCTCAAAAATATCACACGAAAATATCACACGAAATCCCTAACCCGCCTCCTAAAATAAAAGAGCCTCACAAGAGGCTCTCGAAAAATTCATCGCGTTTACTGTCAGCTGACTTCCGGGAATTAGAAAAAGTATTTGAGTATACGGACTTCATTATTGACGGGGTAGACCAGCCGCCTTCTTCCTGGACGACTTTCTCCGGGATCTGCAGCTTATTAAGCATTACCGAAGCGAACATGTGCCGCAGATCGTGGAAGGAGATATCTATTCCCAGAGGTTCCAGGATCTTCTTATATCTGTGGTAGAGTAAGTTCTGAGTCATCGGCACAAGATATGAATCTTTGCCGGTCTTTTTATATTCCTTATAATTCGGCTGCATCTCTATGAGCTTCATTATATACTTCGGGACTGACTGAGAACGTTTTCTGGTCTCGACTTTGGCATCCTTCTTTTCCTGCTGGAACCCGTCCACGGTCACGAGTACCTGATCGACGTAGATCTGACCGTTGCGGATCGAGGAACATTTGAAGCCGCGGATCTCTGATAATGAGAACGATAACCAGATGGACAGCAGGCAGGGCAGTTCGATATCTGTACCCTTGATCGCATCGATCACTATCTGTGGATCCGGAAGCTCCTTCGGGGCTCGTTGGACCTTTGGCAGCTTGACGTTCAAGGTTGTGTTATACAGAGATTTGAGTGCTGCACTCACAAGTGCCCATTCGTTACGGATAGTCTTTGCACTTAATGGATTGCCGGTCTGCCCGTTAGGTCTTTTGATTTCCTTATTGATCTCTATTTGTGCTGCACGATCATCCAGATCCGACAGGTTCATATTCATCAGATCCGGAAATGCGAACTTCCGCATGTTCCTGTACCGCGCAATTGTAGTCGGTGAAAGAGTGGCAGACAGATCTATATATTTATCTATAGCCTGGCCGACTGTGATTTCGGGTTCATTATCTTCTTTAGGCGGTCTTGTCTTTTTGAAATAGGCAGCCATGTACTCAGCTTCTGCCTTTGTAGGCGCTGTATAAGATCTGTAATGGTTCTTTCCTTTTTCGTCTTTATAGTCAAATACCTGGACTCTCCAGTTTCCGGAAGGTAGTTTCTTGGCTTTAGCCATAATATCCCTCCTTTATAAAATGATTAATAAAAACTCTTCTTTTCGATTTGTTTCAAATATGATTTTTTGAGATTTTTTGAACCTTCAAAAAAGTACTCCTCGGAACGAGATAAGCCAACGGAATTATCCTTTAACTTCGATAGCTTCAATGTGCATACAAGATCTGCAACTTGAAAAAGCCTATAATCAGAAGGTAATACCCTGCGAAATTCAACATTTTCAAGAAGGGAGTTGAATACCGAAGAAAGAATTTTGTTTACTTCCGTTTGCCCATTGTCATAATATATTTTCACGCAATCATAAGACAAAAAATAATTCAAATTGTCCTTAATGAAACTAGCTATCTTCTTGCTGAGCTGACCAACAAGCTCAACATCGTCAGATGCATGTCTTTTCTCAACGAAAACAGCTGTACATCTTATATTGGTTTTATTGATGAATTGCAAAAGGTGATTAATGATTTTTCTTCTTTCGCCAAGATCCATGTATCGATACTCGTGCTCGCCACGTATAATGGGGCCGGCATGAATACAATGGTTAGGCAAATCGATGTCAGACATCTTGTGTTCAAGTAGTGACAACGGCAGATCAATACTATTAGACTGGTCATGGAAAACCATTGATATTATATAAAATGGAGAATGAGGATCATATTCTCCAAAGTCACCTGATTCATCAACAAATACACTTAACTCTTTCATATTTATCACCAAAAAAGGCGGGCATTACGCCCGCCAGCATGTGGACCCGGGTCTTTCGACCAGCCCATAAAACTTCGAAATGATGAATATAATATTCACCTTAAGTAAGTCCATAATAGCAAACCTATGACAAAAAAGCAATACAATGTATAAAAATTTTCACAGAATGTAAAAACAGTTATATGCAGATTACATCCCCAGCTTCTCCTTAAGGCCGTCCCGGAGGACCTTGTAGAGGCAGATGTTTTACTGATATTAGGATATTACCTATTATGATATACTCCCACACACCTACCAATGATACGGATCTGATCCAAAGTGGTAGCTACAGGCGGATAATCCGCGTTGCAGGGCGTGAGTATCACGTTGTTATCATTCACATAGATTTTCTTCAGAGAAGCCTCGCTGGTAAGCAGCAGCTCCACCGCATAAATGTCGCCATCAGTAAAGTAATCATTCTTCTTAATAAAAGCATAGTCCCCATCGTAGATGTGAGCTCCGACCATGGAGTCTCCGGTAACCTTCAGAGCAAAGTCTGCATCGATATGTGTAGCCAGGTCAAAGCTGCCCAGGAAGTCATCAGCACAATACACACCATCTCCGGCGCATACAATTCCTATTATAGGAAGGCCGTGAAGAGGTGAAGGCTCATCTTCTGTGGAGCCCATTAATTCGCCAGGCTTTACACCTAATACCTTTGCAAACAATTCGAGCTTGCTTTGCGAAAGATCCACTTTCCCTTTCTCGATTTTAGCAATCATACTTTTATCAGTATATCCTGTCAAATCCGCAAGTTTCTGTTGAGATAAGTTAAGTTCTAATCTTCTTTTTTTTATGTTTTCATATAATTTAATCATTGTTACATCTCCATTTCTAAACGGGGGTAATGTCATATTAGCACATGGTGTAAAAAAATTCAACATTTTTATAAAAAATAGTTGACACGCATTCAACAAGGTGATAATATCGAGGTGGTTGAATTAAATGCCACATCTTAAAAGAAAGGAGATACCATAATGGTAAGACTTGAGGTCTTAAAAGATAGAATGGACGACAGTGGTATGACTATGACTGCAATAGCAAATAAGTCAGGCATTTCAAGAGTGACACTTTATAACAAACTTGACGGTAGAGGCGAGTTCAAAGTAAGCGAGATATCAGCCCTTTGTAGGGTTTTGCATATGTCCGACTTGGAACGAGACTCTATTTTTTTTAACGATTAGGTTGAATTAAATTCCACACGCTGTTATAAACTACGTTTACAACAGAAAGATTTCCTCTTGACAGAGGAAATCAAAGGAACATAGGAGGTTAAGGAAATGAACGACGAAATAAAAAGACAAACTAAGTATTGGCTTGATAAAAGAGCAAAAGCCCGGAAGCGAGAGACGGCAGCAAATGAAGAGGTTACGAAATGTATGGAGCGCTTCTTTTCTCTTGATCCGGAAAGCCCCAATGTGCTTGCTGCTAACAAGCGTCCTCTCAGTTCCATGAGCCCTACGCTTGTTCTGAAGGACGGAAAGCCGGTCCTGGCGCTCGGTGCACCGGGGACAACGCGGATCATCACCGGCGTGATGCAGGTGATCTCAAAAGTGATCGACCACGGCATGGATATTCAGGACGCCATTAATGCCGTGCGGATGCATGATGATTTCGGGACGCTGATCCTGGAGAAAAGAGTGCCGGACAGTGTGATCGCGGAGCTTGAGGCTATGGGACATAAAATGAATGTGGGAGAAGAGTGGTTTACCTTCCCCTGCGTGCAGGCCTGTGAAAGAAAGGCGGATGGCACGTTAAAGGGCGCGGCTGATCCCCGCCGGGACGGCAAAGCCATGGGGTATTGAGGCGCAGCCTGCTTTATTGCTGACAAAGAAGACTTCTTTATGTATTTTATGCATAGGATGAACGAGGAGGTGACAGCGTGCAGGTCATAGCCGGAAAAGCCAGAAGACTGCTTTTAAAATCCATACCGGGGACGGATACCCGCCCGACACAGAACCGGATCAAGGAGACGCTGTTCAATATCATTCAGAACGAAGTGCCGGGCAGCCGCTTTTTAGACCTTTTTGCGGGAACCGGGGCAATCGGGATAGAGGCCCTGTCCCGGGATGCGGAACGGGCTGTTTTTGTAGACAATTCCCGCAGAGCGGTATCCTGCATCCGCGAGAATCTGCAGCATACGCGTCTGGAGACACAGGCAACGGTATATGAATCGGATGCTCTGGCTGCGATAAGACGGCTTGCTCTGCAGGGGGCGCGTTTCGATATCATCTTTCTTGACCCGCCCTATGACGCCGACCTGGAGATGCCGGTCCTCCGCGCTCTGGATAAGGCCGGGATCCTGGCGGATAACGGACTGATCATTGTGGAGATGAGACGCAGGAAGGAACTGGAAGGCGTGGAAGAGACGGGCTTTGCCGTTACCCGCGTGAAGGATTATAAAAACAACTGCCATATCTTCCTGAAACGGAAGGAGGAGATATAAGATGGCGACGGAAGAACGCATCGGTTTTTACCCGGGAAGCTTTGACCCGATCACACTCGGGCATCTGGATATCATTCGCCGTGCAGCACCCCTGTTTGATAAACTGTATATCGGCGCTTTGGTGAATTTGCAGAAAAAAACAT
>CADAQV010000140.1 GCA_902790095.1 uncultured Lachnospiraceae bacterium
AGTGACCGGTTCGGCGAATGACGGAATAGCCGTAAGTAATTCCGCAGGCTCGGATTCAAACAGGACCGAGATCGAATCAAACGATGTATCGGGCTCAGGAGCAAACGGGATCAATGTCTATTCCTCTACGGGAACGGTTATCGGTTCTAACAATGTAACGGGCAGCGAAAAGCACGGAATATATACATCCTATAGTACACGACTTACGATCGATGATAATTCCTCATACGGAAATACAAAGAATGACCTTGCACTTAATAATAATTCAACAGGAACGGTCCGTGATAATCACACCTCAGACGGTAAGGTCGCACTGTGGAACGGTTCTGTTGCGGAACCTACCGGAACGGATATAGCCATCAGCACCTGCAGTGTAAGCAGCATAGCACCTCAAAAGTATACGGGAAGCGCCATCACTCCTTCCGTTACCGTTAAGAATGGAGATACTGCGCTTGTATACGGCAGGGATTACACATTAAGCTATCTTAATAATGTTAAGTACGGCACAGGCACCGTAAGGGTAAACGGCGCAGGCACCTATGGCGGGCATAAGGATGTCGATTTTGAGATAGATCTTTACAAAGACGGTGTTGGATTCTTTATCGTAAACGGAAAACTCCTTAAAGTATATAATATGCCGGAACATCTTGTAATTCCCGATGAAGTGTTGTATATTGGTGAAGGTCTGTTTAAGAATAATACTAAGCTTAAGAATGTTTATATGAAGACTACGCTTAAGGGTGTATGTGAAGATGCATTCAGCGGCTGCAAGAGTCTTAAACATGCTTATTTCACAGGAGAAGAGGGCGACTTAGCAGTCGCATCAGGAAACGATCCTTTTGTAAAAGTATTGTGGTATGGTTATTACGACCGCTTTACTGATGTTCCTCACGGCAGCTGGTATGAGGAATATGTTCAGCAGATACTAAAATACGGTGCCATGAACGGCCTTAACGAGACAGAGTTTGGTCCACTGGTTGAGCTTAACAGGGCTATGGCGGCGACACTCCTCTGGAAACGGGAAGGAAAGCCTGAAATAGAGATACCAAAGTCTATCTTTGACGACGTTAAAAACCGCAGATCATGGTATTATGTTTCCGTTGCATGGGCAAACAGTGTCGGAATAGTAACGGGATACCAGAGTAGGGGAGTGCCGACAGGGTATTTCGGACCGGAAGATTACATAACACGTGAGCAGTTTGCCGTTATTGCCTACAGATATGCAAAGTATAAGGGCGGCAATATGGAAGTTGCAAACAAGACAGCATACCAGGCAGCTAAAGATTATAAAGAGGTAGACGTCTGGGCTGTGGATGCCGTAAACTGGGCATATGTAAACGGCATAATGGGTGTCGGAAGCGACCTTAAGCCGCATGACAGTGTCACCAGAGCCGAAACGGCAACCATAATCGCAAGAGTGATCAGATTTCTTGAAAAGTAGGGCATGATGAAAGTATCTATCGTAATTTCGGTATTTAATGAGGAGGCGGTCCTTGACAAGTTCTACGAAGCATTCGAGAACTTTAAAAGCAGTCTCAAATGGGACTATGAACTGATATTTGTCAATGACGGAAGCAGGGACAAAAGCCTCCTCATGCTTAGTGAATTCGCAAAAGCTGATGACCGGATAAAGGTCATCAGCTTTTCGAGGAATTTCGGACATGAAGCGGCGATGATCGCGGGAGTTGACAATGCGACGGGCGACGGCATAGTCTGCATGGATGCGGATCTTCAGCATCCTTTAGAGAGCATACCGCAGATCATCGAAAAATTTGAAGAGGGTTATGATGTCATAAGCATGGTCCGCACAAAGAACAAATCGGCGGGGCTTATTAAAAATATAACCTCAAAGCTTTTTTATAAATTGATAAACAAGCTTGCGGATCAGGCCGAATTTGAAGAGAACGCATCCGATTTCTTTGCGATAACATCCAAAGTCCAGAAGGTATTAAAAGAGAATTACCGCGAAAAGATCAGATTCCTTAGGGGATATGTACAGCTTGTCGGCTTTAAGAAGACGAGCCTTGAATATGCGGCGGCAGACAGAGCAGGCGGAAAAAGCCATTACAGCCTTAAAAGGCTCCTGCGTTTTTCCATAAGCACTATAATCCTGTTTTCGGACCTGCCGTTAAAGCTTGGCATCTATGCGGGCTTTACAAGCGGCTTTCTGGGACTTATAACGCTTGTATATACCCTGTGTACCTTTAAGGGGGCTCCCAGCGGATATACGACAATAGTAATTCTGATATGTTTTCTTTTTGCGATACTTTTCCTTGTCATCGGTATCATAGGAGAGTATATTTCGGTCCTGTTTGCAGAGCTTAAAGACAGGCCCATATATATAATCGACGAAAAGCTGAATTTTGATAACGAAGAAAAGACCGGTGTTGACATACCGGAAAGTGAGTGATATATTTTTGTTCATACAGGGCAGGCTTTTTAAGCCGGCCTTGTTGTTCTTGATGAAAGAGATCATAAAACAGGAGGGAGATCCGTATGATAAAAACACTGGCGGCGCATATAAAAGAATACAAGCTGCCCTCGATACTGACACCGCTTTCGATGATTATCGAAGTCCTTATGGAAATGGTAGTGCCGCTTCTTATCGCATCGATGATAGATGACGGCATATCAAAGGATGATATGACGCATGTCCTTGTGATGGGACTTTTGATGGTCCTTTGCGCCGTTGTCGGTCTTTTGGGAGGCATTGGAGGCGGCATCTGGGGCGCTAAAGCTTCGTGCGGTCTTGCGAAGAATCTCAGAAAAGCAATGTATGAAAAGGTACAGCAGTATTCTTTTTCAAACATAGACAAATTTTCAACGGCAAGCCTTGTTACCAGAATGACCACTGATGTAACAAATGTACAGATCGCATATCAGATGCTTCTTCGTATGTGCTTCAGAGCGCCTTTTAGTATCATAATCGCCATGATAATGGCATTTTCCATCAGCCCTCAGCTTGCAAGCATCTACCTTGGAGCAATAATCGTGCTTTCCCTTATCCTTGCTATCATCGTAAAGAATGCGATGAAGTATTTCGACGAGGTATTCAAAAAATACGATGAGCTGAATTCCTCCGTACAGGAAAACGTAAACGCGATAAGAGTCGTTAAGGCAAATGTCCGTGAAGACTATGAAAAGGAAAAGTTTAAAAAAGCCAGCAACAATATTTACGAAAAGTTTTGCAAGGCAGAGGGTATAATCGCTTACAACCCGCCTGTCATGAATCTGGCCGTATATACCTGTATCATTTTGATAAGCTGGTTCGGCGCGCATCTTGTTGTCGGAGGAGACCTTCAGACAGGGCAGCTTACAAGTCTTCTTACATATTGCATGAATATACTCATGAACCTCATGATGCTTTCGATCATCTTTGTTATGTCGACCATGGCTGTAGCATCCGCAAAGCGTATAGCGGAGGTGCTTGAAGAAGAACCCGATATCAAGAATCCGCAGGACCCCGTATTTGATGTAAAGGACGGCGCCATAGTATTTGATGACGTGTGCTTCAGTTACAATACGGGAAGCGGAGAATATGTATTAAAGAATATCGATCTTTCAATAGGCTCGGGCGAGACCATAGGTATCATAGGTGGTACCGGAAGCTCGAAGACGAGCTTTGTGAATCTGATAAGCAGACTGTACGATGTTTCAAAGGGCAGGGTCTTGGTCGGAGGCAGGGATGTGCGCGACTATGACCTTACCGCTCTTAGAAACAATGTTGCGGTCGTTTTGCAGAAAAATGTCCTTTTTGCGGGCAGCATTCTCGATAATTTGAGATGGGGCAATAAGGATGCTACCCTTGAAGAATGCGAAAGGGCATGCAGGCTCGCGTGCGCAGACGAATTTATAGAGCAGATGCCCGAAAAGTACGAAACTCATATCGAGCAGGGCGGAAGCAATGTATCGGGCGGTCAGAAGCAAAGGCTCTGTATTGCAAGAGCTCTTCTTAAAAAGCCCAAAGTGCTTATTCTTGACGATTCCACAAGCGCAGTCGATACGGCAACGGACGCAAAGATAAGGGCAGCCTTTGCCAAGGAGATTCCCGGCACCACAAAGCTGATCATTGCGCAGAGAATAGGAAGTGTCATGAATGCTGACCGTATTATAGTGCTCGACAACGGAGAAGTAAAGGGCTTCGGAACACATGATGAGCTTCTTGCTTCAAACGACATCTACCGCGAAGTTTATGAGACCCAGATGAAGGGCGGCGGAGATTTTGACGAGAACGGAGGTGGTATGTAATGGCCGAATCAAGAACTATGAAAGGCGGTCCCGGTCCAAGGGGCGGGGGTCCGAAGCCAAAGCTTAATAATCCGGGAAAGCTTTTTAAAAGGCTTATGGGTTTTATTGCCAAGAATTATATGCCGCACATGATAGTCGTTCTCATCTGCATCTTCATGACTGTATTTTCAAGCGTTCAGGGAACGATGTTTACAAAGAACCTTGTCGATGTCTATATTGAGCCCATGATCGGCGCGGCAAGTCCGGATTACGGACCTTTGGCAAGTGCGATAGCGGGTGTTATCGTCTGGTACAGTATCGGCAT
>CADAQV010000141.1 GCA_902790095.1 uncultured Lachnospiraceae bacterium
GGGCGCGGGAAGGTTCTTCAGCGTAAGACCTTCCTCCTTTGCCGCCTTCTGTTCCTTTTTCTTGTGGTCTTCAGTCTTTTTGGGCTTTAACTTAAGCCCGTTTCCGGGTGATGAAAAGACTGATGATAGGCCGAACTTTTGCAAAAGCTCATTGAGTGAATCGCCGTCCCCCATAAGGAATGTGGGGCTGCCAAGGTTTATGCCCGGGAAGCCGCCGCCTATGGTGTCAAAGCTTTTCTGCATGCAGTCGTTGCACACAAGAAGATTGCCCGGCATCTTTAAAAGCGGGCCGCATTTGTCCTCTGTGCGGTTACACATCTGGCAGGCTCTTATCTTTTTGCCGTCTGTGTTTTTATCTTCTTTGTTATTATTATCTTTATCATTATCATCGCTGCTATCATCATCATCCTGATCGGCAGCTTCATCTTTTTCATCTGTTTCTTCAATTTCTTCTTCATCGTCTAGATCTTCTTCGTAAAACCACATATAATTCTCCTAATTGTATTATTCCGCCAGAAATCCGTATGATTTCAGCACGTCGTGCGCCTTCTGTCTTGCTTCCTCGTCATAAAAATCTATTCGAAGTGCGCCGGGGGCATTTCCTCTGTTGTGAAGAATGCCAATATTTTTGATGCTTATTGAGCGGGTCGCAAGAAGCACCGCGATCTCCGCGATGGCACCGGGACGGTCAACAACGTCGCAGTAGAGAAAATACAGCTTTGTTATCATGCCCTCTCTCTGGTCTGTTATTCCGTTTCTGTATTCGCCGGCACGTTCAAAAAGATCGTATATACCTTTGCCGTTGCCGCTTTCAACGTCCGCTAAGATCTTTTCAAGGCCGTTTATATATCTTCTTATAAAGCCCGCTATGGGCGCAGCGTTTGTAAGGCATATCTGTTCCCACATATCGGGGGATGATGAGGCTATCCTTGTGATATCCTTAAAGCCTCCTGCGGCTAAGGTCTTTCTTATGCCGTTTTTATCCTCCACCCTTACCTGATCTACCAAAGCGCATGCCATAAGATGCGGGAAATGGCTTATTGCGGCCACTGCCTCGTCATGCTCTTCGGGCTTCATCACTATGGATATGGCGTGAAGGTCATCAGCGATGGATCGCATGATGTCGATCTTTTCCGCAGGTACGTTATCGCCCGGAGTAAGAACATAGTACGCGTTTTCAAAAAGATGCGCTTTTGAATAGGCATAGCCGCTTTTTTCAGAACCCGCCATGGGATGTCCGCCGACATACTGATCGGCAAGTCCCATATCGCGCACAGCCTTATATATCACATCCTTTGTGCTGCCGACATCCGTTATAATGGTGGATGAGTCGAGATAGGGCTTTATCTCCCTTATCTTTTCGATGCTTGTCTCAACGGGCATGCAGAAAAACAATATGTCAACGTCCGCAAGCCTTGCATCTATTACATCCGTCATTTCATCTATAACACCGTCCGCCTTGGCATCCTGAAGAGATTTTATGGTGCGGTTGTAGCATATGATCTCCCAGTCCGGATGTACTCTTTTTATTCCTTTGGCTATCGAGCCGCCAATCAGCCCGAGCCCTGCCATTCCAATCTTCATATTAACTAAACTCCCTATGGGTCTTATCTGGAAATTGTAGCAAATTATAGGGCTTTTGTCAATGCCGCGTTAACACAGTAAAGTGAAAAAGAATGCGGTGCTTGAATATGCAGATCAAATGATGTATTATGATTTCGGATCGGCTGCACCTAGCCGTTTTAAAGTTTAAGCGCGGAAAAGGGATCATCATGGAATCTGTTAAGGGAATCTATATATCGGAAAAAGAGGATGAAGAAAAAGGCAGACTGATTTCTAAAAAGCTTTGTGTGCCTGTTTTGAGCGAGGCACCAGGCGAAGAGCTTTATCTGTGCTTTGAAGCCGGAAGGCTGTTTTTGAAAAAAGGGAGCCTTGCCATGTGCGGCGATTTTACAGCGGAAAAGGGCAGGCTTAAATTGCAGCGGCTCAACTCTGAACTGCTTGTAAAAGCTGCTGCCATAAAAAATGCGGATCACCCCCTTAATATCATTGATGCCACCGCCGGCATGGGCGAAGACTCGCTTCTTCTTGCCGCCGCCGGACATAACGTATATATGTTTGAGAGAAATCCTGTCATTGCTGCTCTGCTGTCCGATGCGCTGCAGCGTGCTGCGTTAGACCCCGATCTTTCCGCGGCGGCCGGCAGGATGAAACTTACCGCCGGTGATTTTATATCCTCCCCTAAGCCCTGCATACCGGACATAGTTTTTTTAGATCCCATGTTTCCCGCACGAGAAAAGTCGGGGCTGATAAAAAAGAAATTCCAGCTCCTTAAGTTGCTGGAATCACCATGCAGTGACGAAAAAGAATTGCTTGACGCCGCTCTGTCTTGCGCACCGAAAAAAGTCATTATAAAACGCCCCTTAAAAGCTCCTTATCTTGCAGGCGTAAAACCGATGTATGACATAAAAGGGAGCACGATAAGGTATGACTGCTTCTATTTTGAAAAAACAATTGACTCCGCTCGGTGACCTGAACGGAGTCAATAACAATCATATATCATAATTTACTTTTCCACTGCACGCTCTTCATTTACAAATGTTATATAAGGAGCATCTACAATTGCCCTTACTTTTAATCATCTCACAAAAAAGCCCGATCGATTCTTTTTTTTCTCGACCGGGCGGTTATATAGGTTCTTTTAATTTCATTGTATACACCTTCGCTTTCATAGTCTATTAAGCTTTACGTTGCCATTGGACCGTACCTCCTGTTTAGTGTATCAAGCTTTGAAGAGTTCTACATTTATTTTATATATTGGCCTATTGCCTTTTGGAATTAAGATTCCTGACTCTTTGTAGATCTGTTCTCTCTTTGATGGTTATATGGTACCACATAGCTTTCAGGATGTCAAGCATTTTTTTAAAATATTTTTCATTCTTTTAAATATTCAGAATTTTCTTTTATTTTCAGAATATTTAATACAATTTACATGTCTACAGATATCGCCTCATACTGCCTGGTGTATAGTTTATAATACTCCCCCTTTTTCCGCATAAGCTCTGCGTGGGAGCCGGATTCGACGATCCTTCCTTCGTTTACAAGGATGATGAGATCGGCGTTTACGATGGTCGAAAGCCTGTGAGCTATCACAAAGGAGGTGCGGCCTTTTATGGCTGTCTTTATAGCTTCCTGGATGGTCTTTTCGGTGACGGAGTCTATGGCGGCTGTCGCCTCATCAAGGATCAGGATCCTGGGGTCTGCTAAAAGGGCGCGGGCTATGGATAAGAGCTGCTTTTCTCCTGCTGAAAAGTTGTCGCCGCCTTCTTCAACTGCTGTGTCGAGGCCTTTTTTAAGCTTCTTTGCCGCAAAGCCGGGGGCAACATTTTCTAAGACTTTAAGGATCTCTTCATCGGTTGCATGGGGGTTGCCGTATTTCAGGTTTTCCCTTATGCTGCCCGAAAACAGGTGAGCTGTCTGAAGGACATAACCAAGGTTTGAATGGAGCCATGAAAGCGAGCGTTCTTTTATGTCGCGGCCGTCAAGAAGGACTCTTCCTTTTGTGGGCTCAAAAAATCTGCACACAAGGTTTACAAGGGTGGACTTTCCCGCTCCTGTTTCGCCGACGATGGCTGTCATGGTTCCTCTTGGAACCTTTAGGTTGAAATCTTCAAGCACGGTCTCATCGCCGTCGGGGTATTTGAAGGTAACATTTTCAAACTCGATGTCGCCCGTAAGGCTTTCCCAGTTTTCGCGTTTTTCATTAAAGGCATCGCCGTATTTTTCTATGACTTCTTCTGAATCAAACACCTCTCCGGTGGTATTCATAAGGCCCATGTATCTTTCCACATTAACGCGTATTGCCACTACTCCCGAAATGGCATTTACTATATTCTGGATCGGTTCGAGCATGTTTAAGGCATAGCTCATAAATACGCAAGCGCGCTGATAAGGCCGATGACTGCAGCAAACAGTGCGCTGTAATGGCTCGTGCGCACGGACAGTCTTCTCATTATAAGAGTCTCGCCGTAAAACTCGTTTTGCTTCTTATCTTCTATCGCAAGTGTTCTTATTGTCTTTACGCCTGTTATGCCTTCGTTTATATCGGCCGTGATCCTTGCATTCTGCTCTCTTACGCCGTGGTTCAGCTTTTTAAGCTTCTTCTGAAAAAAAATTATGATAAGCAGCGCAAAAGGAATTACCGCAAGGAGGATGAGCGCAAGCCGGAAATTGATGAATGTTATAACGATGAGCGACTGGAGGATATACGATCCGCCCCAGACGATATCCATCATTCTCCATGCGATCATTTCTCCTATCTTGCCGCTGTCGCTCATTACACGCGCATGGATGTATCCGACATTGTTCTGATTAAAATATGACATGGACACGGTCTGCAGGTGCGAAAAAGCACTATTTCTTAAGTCTCTGTCCATGTACATTTCCATCTTGGCACAGTCATTTACATTGAAATAATCGACTACCGACTGCGCAAGGATCACAGCGCCGAAAAGCGCGATAAATACGGCCAGGGTATCTACAGTGCCCTCGCCTATAAAGTGGTTTATCGCATACCGGTTAAACAGCGGATAAATGCTGTCGAAGGTCGTTACCAGTATTCCGAAGATGATCATGCGGATGAATATTTTTTTATATCTGCGAACGAAAGGCCAAAGGACTTTGAAAGACATTTTTTCTTTTTTATTCATATCCTTACACCTCCATCCCCGCACTCTGAAGGCCGTAGATATATGCATATCTGCCGCCTGCTGCAAGAAGCTCTTCGTGGGTGCCGGATTCGATTATGTGTCCTGCATCCATGACAAATATCTTATCGGCCTTCATAACGCTTGATATGCGGTGTGATATCAAAATGACCGTAGAATCTTTGCAGCTTTCTTTAAGCGCTTTTCTGATCCTTGAATCGGTCTCGGCATCAACCGCGGAAAGCGAGTCATCAAATATGATGACGGGAGACTTTCTTAGAAGCGCTCTTGCTATGGCCACGCGCTGTTTCTGCCCGCCCGAAAGCGTGACACCCTTTTCGCCCACAAAGGTGTCATAATGTTTTTCAAATCTTTCTATTGTAGATGTGAGGTCGGCTGTATCTACGGCCGCTTTCATATCTTCATCCGAAAGAGAGGAAGCTATTTTTAGGTTTTCGGAAAGGCTGCCTGAAAATAGAAACGTCTCCTGCAGTATGAGCGCAATATTCTTTCTAAGCTCGCTTTTTTTGATGCTTCTTATGTCGACGCCCGCTATATGTATGCTGCCTTGGTCTTTTTTAAGCTCGTAGAGGTCGTCAAGCAGCGCAACAAGGCTTGATTTTCCCGAGCCTGTAGCGCCTATTATTCCCACGGTCTTCCCCGCAGGAATCACAAGTGAAACATTATCAAGCACTTTGCCGTCATCCGTGTAGCCAAAGGTAACGTTTTTGAATTCTATATCGCCTGCGCCCGGGTAATCAAGTGCTGCAGCATCATCTTCTTCGGACTCAGAATTCATGATATACATAAGCCTGTCAAGAGATACGCCCGCTTTGCTGAGCTCTGATATGGTCCTTCCAAGCTGTCTTAAGGGCCAGTTCATCATACCGCTGTAGGCAATAAAGGATACATATTCGCCGGCGGTCATTTGGCCGTCCACCGTCATATATGCGCCAAGAGAGATCACAAGGACATCTTTTGCGCCGCATATCAGATTTGTCACGAACCAGAAGTGCGAAAGCAGCTTCATCACATGGATCCACATGCCTGTATAGTTCTCGTTCCTGCTCTCAAATCTTTCTCTTTCGTATTTTTCCCTTCCGAAAGCCCTTACAACTCTTAAACCGGAGATGTTTTCCTGAGCTATGGATGAGAGCACACCCTCTTCCACATCTACTTTTTCGAATGCGCTGCCTATTCCTTTATGAAACTTCAGCGAATACAGCAGTATCACCGGGATGAATGCGGACGATGCAAGAGCGAGCAGCGGATTTATGCTTACCATAAAGGCGATGGAAATGATAATGAGCAGAGTCACCCTGATAAGGCTTGTCAGCTGTTCGGACATGAAATTCTTTATCATGTCTATGTCGGATGTGAGCCTTTGGATGATATCGCCCGTCTTGTTTTCGTCATGCCACTTGAAAGGAAGGTGCATGACCTTTTCAA
Source organism: uncultured Lachnospiraceae bacterium (assembly GCA_902790095.1). Classification (GTDB taxonomy): domain Bacteria; phylum Bacillota; class Clostridia; order Lachnospirales; family Lachnospiraceae; genus UBA4292. The sequence goes on from CADAQV010000141.1 coordinate 6,156, forward strand.
AGAGGGTGTCGCGCATATGTTTTACCATATGCTCTGCCGTAAGCGCATTAAACATCTTGAAAGCATATCTGCAAACAGCGCCTACAAGATTTATGCCGATGATAATGAGCGCAATGATCCACATGGCGGACAGAATACAGTCCCTGCCGCCGAGGGAATCTATGATGGCTGTCACAAATCCGGGAAAGCCGTCTGTGTCACCTTTTAGGAAGTCTACGACATAGCCGATTATCCTTGGGTTTAATAGATCAAAGCACACCAAAAAGCAGACGAAGATGATGGAAGGTATGAAATACCTTTTGCTCCCGTCCACAAAAAAAGCCAGCATTTTTCTTTTTGAGTCAAATCTTTTGTTCATTTTGAAAACCCGCCCGGCTATTCGTGCAGCCTGTATTCCGTATCTTCGTCTATCAGTTCGATCATTACCTTTGCGACCTCAGGGTCAAACTGGGTGCCCGAACACCTTACTATCTCGCTTCTCACCTTTTCCTGCGGCAGATATTGTCGATAGCTCCTGTTGCTTGTCATAGCATCGTAGCTGTCTGCAACGGATATTATCCTTACCTCGAGTGGCAGATCCTGACCCTTTATTCCATCGGGGTAGCCCGTGCCGTCATATCTTTCATGGTGCCACCTTGCGCCCTGTGAAAGCTCCGGAAAGCTTTCCATTTTTGAAAGAATTTCATATCCGTGCATGCTATGGGATTTTATTATTTCATATTCATCATCATTCAGCTTTCCCGGTTTGTTTATTATCTCATCCGGAATACCTATCTTTCCGATGTCATGAAGCAGGCCCATCCTGTAGATCCTGTCTTTTTCTTTTTTTGAAAAACCCATTTTATCAGCGATCAATACTGAATAATCCGCCACTCTCGTTGAATGTCCCTTGGTATACTTGTCCTTGGCATCTATGGTCTGTGCAAGTGAAAGCATGATATTATTTGACAGGCTTTCATTTTCACTGTGAGCCTGCTTGATTGTATCAATATGTCTGTCGATGGTAATGACCATATTGCCAAAGGCATCGGCCAGCCTTTCAACTTCATTATTTGAGTGGATCTTCCTCATTTTTTTCACTACCGGTTCACTGTCTCCGTTTTGAGCATATTCAGATACAGCACTTTGAAGGATGGAAAGCGGCTTTGTTGCAACATGCGACAGAAAGAGCAGGATAAGGATATAGATGATAAGCAATATTCCGGTCATGGATATTGCGATGATCCCTATCTTCCCCATCAATTCCTTGTAGAACTGATTCCAGTTGTATGCCGCGCCCAATATAGCTTTTACCTCTCCGTTTACTATTATTGGTACGGCACCCACATAATAGTTCTGTCTTCCAAACCTGTCGTCAGAGGCGATCTCATATTCCACACTGTCATATTTCCCTGAAATAAACCTTTGTGCGATACTATGCTCATTAAGTTCATAACCCCAGTCACCACCAAGAGGCAATTCAGCGCTGTAACCGTTGTTGACATCCACATAGACATATCCTCTGTTTTCTTCGCTTATATCTATAAGAAATATCTCGTCATATTTATATTGTTCCAGTCCGTTCCTATACCCGAATCTCAAAGCACTGTAAACATCCTTGGCCGCGGCAAGCTTCGCTTCGGGGGACAATTCATTAAGCATATTTCTGACATCGTTTTCCGTGGCGCCTTCTTCCATGTTATATATCGGAATGTCAGATGCAATGGTCAGTTCTTCGCTGGTCATTGGCTTGAATGTCGCTTCCGGATGTGCTTTCCAATAATCAAGATACCAGTCAAAGGCATTTATATTTCCATGATACCTCTCTATAGCCTCCATATCTCTTTCGATCATATCATTTTTTGCAGTCAGATATGTCTGAATGCTACTGTATCTGACACTGTAAAGGACTGCGGCTATAAGGAAAAAATACAACAGACTTATGATAATACCAAGCTGCCATCTTAGTTTTGAGAACTTCTTTTTCTTTTTTGTTTTATCAGTACCATTGACAACCATAATAAAACCCTCTGCAACAAAAATAGTCTTTTAGATGTATTTTATATAACCATGTATTAAGTATATCACTAAGTCGCATATATGGCAATCGCTTAAAAACCTGATTTAGACTTGCTTTTGGCATGTTGGCACAAAAAACAGGGGCTGTAAAAAACAGCCCCTGTTATTGTTGTAAGCATCTCTATGATCATTTGCACGCAGGACAGAGTTCGCTACCCTCACTTCGCGGATAAAGAAAGAAATCCTT
>CADAQV010000142.1 GCA_902790095.1 uncultured Lachnospiraceae bacterium
ATTTCTTGCAAACGATACCATAGAAACTGTTGTCATTCCGGACGGCGTTAAAAAGATCGGAGAGATGGCTTTCCACGACTGTGCGAACTTAAAGAGCGTAACGATGACGGATTCCGTTACCGAAATAAAGCGCCACGCCTTTAGCGAAGATCCTTCTCTTACAAGCATAAGGCTTTCCGAGTCCATTACAAGGCTTAACGAGAGCATGTTCTTTAACGATAAGTCTCTCGAAAGGATCGTTCTTCCTGATAATATCACCGAGATAGACTACTCATGTTTTAACAGCTGCGAAAAGCTTGTATTCGTCGGCATGCCTTCAAAGCTCGAAAAGCTCTATCCTTATAATTTTAACGGCTGCAAACTGCTTGCATCCATAAGCTTTCCAAAGACCATCCAGATCATCAGCAACAACAATTTCTACAACTGCACAAGCCTTAAGACCGTTTTTTATGAAGGATCCAAGGCTCAGTGGCAGGAAGTGGTTGTCCGCACAGGCGAGCATTTCCATGAAGGTATCTATGACGGAAACGATGCTCTCTTAAATGCTACGTTCGTTTACGGCAAGATGACCACATACTTTAACGATGTAATGCGCGGTTCATGGTATACAGAGCATGTTCAGTATCTTTATAACCGCGGCGCAATGACCGGCCTTAATGCATCCGATTTCGGTACAGAGAAGATCGTTGACAGAGCAACCTGCATAATGATCATGTATAAGATGGAAGGACAGCCGGACGTTACGCTTAAGGCTCCCTTTCTGGATGTCACGACCGGAAGGTGGTTTTCAAAGGCTGTTATATGGGCAAAGCAGGAAGGTATCACTACCGGATATACGAAGGGCGACAGAGCAGGGTGCTTTGGACCCGAAGATGAGCTCACCCGTCAGGATTTCATGACACTGCTTTACAGATATGCGGAAAAGAAAGGCTATGATCTGACTGTGCCCTCGGCTGATGTATATTTTGAAAAGCCGGATGCCGATCAGGTGGCTTCGTATGCAAGGACAGCCGTAAACTGGGGCTATTATCACAAATTCATCGGAAATGGGTCCGATCTTTTGCCGGGTGACAGTATAACCAGAGCTCAGGCTGCGACCATAATATCAAGATTTTTAAGAGAATATGATGCATAACAAAAACCGGCCGAATGGCCGGTTTTTTATAGAGTGTCAAAACAGCGGGATCAACCAAGATGCGATATATGCCGCAAACGATGCCAAAAGCGCAACAACGGTAAGAGAACCGTTTAACAGGGCGGCGACGACCGCAATGACAAAGCCCGTAAGGGATGCGCCCATGCTTCCTGCGGCCGAAAAGACGGCAGGTATCGTCATTGCGCCCAGAACGGCATACGGCACATAGAAAAGGAAGCTTTTTACAAAACGTGACTTGATCTTTTTCCTGAAGACCAGCATCGGGAGCATTCTGATAAGATAGGTCACGCCCGCCATAACGCCGATATATAACAACAATGTGGTCGTATTCATGTCTCTTCATCCTCCTTTTCTTTAATGGGGAAAAGGAGAGCTCCTGCAAGAGAAGCTATGATGCCGCATATGATGATCACAAAGCCGCCCGATACGTTCTTAAGGAAAGGAACATATGCAAAGAGGCATGACAGCGCGACGGATGTGATAACGACTGCGGCCACCCCCTTATTCTTTTTAAGAGGCGGTACTATTATGGCAATAAACATACCGTATATGGCCATGCCGAGTGCGTTTTTTACTGCCTCCGGGAGTATCTCTCCCGCAAATGCCCCAAGGAAGGTACCAAGCGACCAGGTGAAATACGGAAGCGCCATAAGCCCCGACAGATATTTTTTTGTGATGTGTCCGCCTTTGCCGGACGATACCGCAAAGATCTCGTCCGTTATGCAAAACGAAAAACCGAGTCTTGCCGGTGTCTTAAAGGTTTTATCGAGCTTTTGCGTAAGAGAAAGGCTCATCAGCGAATAGCGAAGGTTTATGATAAACTGCGTCAGCGCCATCTCAAAATATCCGCCTGCGGCGGAGATGATGGTGACGCCCGCTACCTGCCCGGCAGATGTCACATTTGAAAGAGATATCAGCACGGCGGCCCAAAGCGGTATGCCTGCCTGTACGGCCATTATCCCAAAACCAAAAGACACCGAAAGGTATCCTAAAGCTATCGGGACGGCATCCTTTAAACCTTCCGCAAAGCTCAGGTCTTTTTGTTCGTTCATGGTATAAGTCCTGTAAAAAAGAAATAACGAAAAGGATTATAGCATAAACCGAAAAAAAATCAAATGTTTTCGCAAAAAACATATTGACATTTGTTGCAGGCTTTGATATATTTTATTTCGTGTCTGTCGGAGAGGCACATTTGATGAGAACAAACACTCTCTATTTCTCATCAGGAGCAAAGGATAATTGTTTTTTTGTATGGAGGTGCCAAATGGCAAACATTAAATCTGCAAAGAAGAGAGTTCTTGTAATCAAGACAAAGACAGAAAGAAACAAGGCTATCAAGTCTAAGGTAAAGACTTACGTAAAGAAGGTAGATGCCGCTATCGAGTCAGGCGACAAGGCTGCTGCAAAGGCTGCACTTCTTGCTGCAACAAGCGAGATCGACAAGGCTGCAAAGAAGGGTGTTTACCACAAGAATACAGCAAGCCGCAAGGTTTCACGTATGAGCCTCGCTGTAAACAAGATGGCTTGATTTTTGAACTGAAATGTTTTTTGCCGGCGCACGTGTGCGCCGGTTTTTTTGTGCCCCAAAAAATACTTGCATTACCGGGATACATTGTATACAATGTACGCGTCAAAGTCGCCTGACCGCCGGCAGGCAGACGCAGATGTAAAACAAGAAAGAAAGGAGACAAAGCATGAGAACGAAAAGGTTACTTGCATTTGTTACAGCTGCGATGCTTCTCGCAGCAGGCTGCTCAAATAGCAGCAGCCAAAATGAAACTGCCGCAAGCAGTGAAGGGGCAAAGGTAAAGGAGGGCGGAGAGATAGTAGTCGGCGTACAGCAGGACATCGACACGCTTGACCGTCACAAGACGGAGACCGCAGGAACAAGAGAGATACTCTTCAATATCTACGAAGGTCTCGTAAAGCCAAACAGCAAGGGCGAACTACTGCCCGCAGTCGCAGAAAAATATTCTATTTCGGATGACGGAAAAGAGTACACATTCGACCTCAGAAAGGGTGTAAAATTCCATAACGGAAATGAAGTCACGGCAGAGGATGTAAAATACTCCTTAGACCGCGCCGCAGGGCTTCTTGAAAGCGATCAGGGAAACATCCTTGACAGCAACTTAAAGAGCGTTGAAAAAGTAACTATAGAAGACGAAGACACCGTGAAGGTGACATTAAAGGAAGGCGATACCGAATTCATAGCATATATGACAACTGCCATAATGCCAAAGGACAATGCCGATCCCGCAAAGGATCCCATCGGTACAGGCCCCTTCAAATTCGAATCATATACACCTCAGGACAAGCTTGTGATCGTAAAGAACAATGATTATTACGGAACTCCCGCACATCTTGACAAGGTGACATTTAAGATCATTGCCGATGCAGATTCATCCGTGATACTTGCAATGCAGAACGGAAGCATCGATATATATCCTTACCTGACCGCCGATCAGGCGTCACAGCTTAAGAAAGACTTCAATATCGAAGTCGGAAGCACGAACCTTGTGCACGCGCTTTTCCTTAACAATGCCGAAAAGCCGTTTGACGATGTACGCGTAAGACAGGCGCTTTGCTATCTTGTAAACAAGAAAGAGGTCATCGACATGGTATTTGACGGATACGGCCAGGAGATCGGAAGCGGCGTATTCCCCTCATTCGGACTGTATTTTGACAAGGATCTTGTAGATACATACGACCCTGACAACACAAATGTTGAAAAAGCAAAAGAACTATTGAAAGAAGCAGGTTATCCGGACGGCTTCACATTCACGATAACCGTTCCTTCAAACTATCAGCCCCACATAGACACGGCTCAGGTCATTGCCGAACAGCTCAAAAAGGGCGGCATAACGGCAAAGATAGAACTTGTCGAATGGGCAAGCTGGGTAAGCGATGTTTACCTTGGAAGAAAATTTGTTTCAACGGTCATCGGACTCGATGCAGACCTTGCACCCAAGGCACTTCTCGGAAGATACGATTCAGAGAGCACCAAAAACTTTGTGAACTTTAAGAGCGATGACTATGACAAGGCGATCCGCGCGGCAATTGCATCCACAAGTCAGGATGAGAAAGTAAAGCTTTACAAAGAATGCCAGGAGATACTAAATAAGGAAGCAGCTTCCGTATATATCCAGGATCCCGCTTCGCTTGTTGCGGTAAATAAAAAGCTCGCAGGATATACCTTCTATCCCTTATATGTTCAGGATATGAGCCTTGTATATTTTGCCGAATAAATAATTATCGGGGGCTGTAAAAAAACAGCCCATATAGTAAATTCAAGACAGCGTCTCTATGATCTATTTGCAAAGCTGGACTGTCGTGAGCGACCGATCTTCACGACGAAAAGCGGCGGTGCGCAGGCG
>CADAQV010000143.1 GCA_902790095.1 uncultured Lachnospiraceae bacterium
GCTCCACCGCTTGTGCGGGTCCCCGTCAATTCCTTTGAGTTTCATTCTTGCGAACGTACTCCCCAGGTGGAATACTTATTGCGTTAGCTGCGGCACCGACGCCCTTCGGGCGCCAACACCTAGTATTCATCGTTTACCGCGTGGACTACCAGGGTATCTAATCCTGTTTGCTCCCCACGCCTTCGAGCCTCAGCGTCAGTTACAGTCCAGCAAGCCGCCTTCGCCACCGGTGTTCTTCCTAATATCTACGCATTTCACCGCTACACTAGGAATTCCGCTTGCCCCTCCTGCACTCCAGCTAAACAGTCTCAAAAGCAATCCGCGGGGTTGAGCCCCGGGTTTTCACTTCTGACTTGCCTTGCCGCCTGCGCTCCCTTTACACCCAGTAAATCCGGATAACGCTTGCCCCATACGTATTACCGCGGCTGCTGGCACGTATTTAGCCGGGGCTTCTTAGTCAGGTACCGTCATTTTCTTCCCTGCTGATAGAGCTTTACATACCGAAATACTTCATCACTCACGCGGCGTCGCTGCATCAGGCTTTCGCCCATTGTGCAATATTCCCCACTGCTGCCTCCCGTAGGAGTTTGGGCCGTGTCTCAGTCCCAATGTGGCCGGTCACTCTCTCAAGTCGGCTACTGATCGTCGCCTTGGTGGGCCGTTACCTCACCAACTAGCTAATCAGACGCGGGTCCATCTTATACCGTCGGAGCTTTTCACACTGAATCATGCGATTCCGTGCGCTTATGCGGTATTAACAGCAGTTTCCCGCTGTTATCCCCCTGTATAAGGTAGGTTACCCACGCGTTACTCACCCGTCCGCCACTCGCCGCGTTACTCACCCGTCCGCCACTCGCAACCGAAGTTGCTCGTTCGACTTGCATGTGTTAAGCACGCCGCCAGCGTTCATCCTGAGCCAGGATCGAACTCTCATAAAAAGTTTTCTCCCGGTCATTATAAACGTTAACGTTTCTAATTCCCGTTTTACTGTTTCTAGGTTTTGTTCCAATTGAAATTTTCTTTAAAGAATTTTCAAGGTTGGAGTATTCTGTTTAGTTGTCAAGGATCGTTTGCCTCGTGCCCGAAGGGTGCGAGGAGCCCCCGCCGGCTTTGAGGCGGTTCAAAGAAATCCGCCAGGATTTCTTCCTTGTTCTGCGGCTTTGAAATTGTCAGAATTGTTTGAACATTTCACTCAATTTCTTGTCGCGAACATTGGGTATTATAGCACAACGCATTTTTTTGTCAACACTTTTTTTAAAAAAAATTTATGTTTTTTTATAGGTACAAAAACGGGTCAGAAAAGCCGGCCTGAAAGGCCGGCAGAACAGGCAAATAACACTTCCCGGCATCAGCCTGACTGTGTGGGTATGGTCATGATAAATACAACGCCGTCGTCTGTGTTTTTTGCGCAGACGTTGCCGCCATGAAGGGTCACTACGGCCTTTACTATGGAAAGTCCGATGCCGTTGCCGCCGTATTCTCTGGTGCGGGCTTTGTCGACTTTGTAGAATTTTTCCCAGATGCGGTCTAAATCTTCTTCGGGAATGTGGCTGCCGGAGTTGTAGACCTCTACTATGCAGTTGCCGTCCTTTTCTTCGAGGCGGATCTCGATGATGTTACGGCCGGATACGTAGTGGATGGCGTTGCTTATAAAGTTGGAGATGACCTCTTCCATGCGGTATTCGTCCGCCCAGACATAGAGAGGTTCTTTTCTGTTAAATACTATGACTGCTTCTTTTTGTTTTGCAAGAATGGCGGATGAGCCTGCTATGGCTTCTATAAGCTGCGTCATATCAAAGCGGCTCATTTCGAGTTTTTCCGCGCCGAATTCGAGCTGGTTTAGGCTTAACAGACGTTTTACCATTCGATTCATCTTGTCGGCTTCGTCCGAGATGACGTCACAGTAATATGCCATGCTTTCGGGGTCATCGGCAACGCCGTCCTTTAAGCCTTCGGCATAGCCCTGGATAAGGGCTATGGGGGTCTTAAGCTCGTGGGAGACATTGGCAACGAATTCGCTTCTTTCCCGCGCAAGGTCTTCCTTGGCATTGATGTCCTGCTGAAGTTCGTTGTTGGCGCTCTTTAGCTGGGCGATGGTACTTTCCAGCTTTTCACTCATCTCGTTCATATGAGTACCGAGCTCGCCTATTTCATCTCTCGATCTGCCGGTGTATTTTGCGTCAAAATCCAGATCGCTCATCTTTTTTGATATCTCGGTTAGATTTGTGATGGGCTTTGTAATGAGTCGCATTACTATGTACACGACGATAGTTCCGACGAGAAGAACGATAACACCAACATATATATAGAAGCGGTTCGATATCTGGGCGCTTTCGGCAAGGCTCATAAGGGCGGTACGAAGGATGACTCTTGTACCGTCGTCATAGGTGCCGTAGCATACCAGATAGTTGGTGTCCATGAAGCTGTCATATATCTTGAATATCTGATAAGAAGAATTGCTGCTTATAAGTTCGTAATCCGACGCCGTCTTTTCTATGTATTCCTTTCCGAGCATTAACATGGTATACATGGTCATGAAAGAATCGACATCCATGCCGGTGGGAATATATCTGGTGTCGCCCGTAATTACTATGGAAGAAATGTTTGAGCTTATCATCAGTTCATCAAGGTATTCGCTTAAGGCATCCTTTTCTCTTCTGTTTTCCCGGCCGGGATCGCGTCCCCCCTGATTTTTTCTTATCAGCAGGCCGCCTTCATCGCCCCCGGGAAAGACCACCCATTCCTCTTCTTTTTGCTTTTCTTCGTTTTCTTCAGATTCGTCCTTGTCTTCACCTTGAAGGGCCAAAGACAGCTTCTGCCTGATGTTGTCGTAGGCCGTGACCATGGTCTGGCTTCTGTTTACGACATAGTACTTCTCAAGGAAGAGGTTTGAACAAAGCACGGACAGAAATATCGCAAGCCCGAGTATAAATGCAAAGATAAGGGTGAATTTCACCCTTATCGAAATCTTTTTCTTCATATATTAAGCCTCAAATTTGTAACCGAGTCCCCAAATGGTCTTTATGTGGTCGCCCTTTTCTCCCATCTTGCTCCTGAGTTTCTTTACGTGGGTATCGATGGTACGGGGGTCACCGTAATAATCGTAATTCCATACATTGTTGAGTATCTTTTCCCTGGGCAGCGCTATGCCCTTGTTTTCGACAAAGTATGTAAGGAGCTCGAATTCCTTGTAGCTTAGTTCTATGGCTTCTCCGTCTATTGTGACGACATGCGCGGCCTTGTCGATCTTTATGCCGGCAATGTCAACCACTTCTTCTTTTTTATCCTTCGATCTGCGAAGAAGTGCCTCCACCCTTGCGACAAGGATCTTGGGAGAGAAAGGCTTAGATATGTATTCATCCACACCAAGGTCAAAGCCTTTAAGTTCGTCCCTCTCCTCGCTTCTTGCCGTAAGCATGATAATGGGAACTTTTGAATATTCGCGGATGGTCTTTACAGTCTCCCACCCGTCCATCTTGGGCATCATGACATCACATATCACAAGATCGATATGTCCGTCTTTGAAAAACAGATCGATAGCTTCTTCGCCGTCGGCGGCTTCAAGTACCCTGTATTCCTTTTTCATAAGGAAATCCTTGACGAGCTTTCTCATCCTCGCCTCATCATCAACCATCAAAACCGATAACATACCGATACCTCCCCTGCATTTGTTTTTCGTTCTATACACACTTATAAGAAGAAAGTATGTGTATTCTGTGAAAAAAAACGAAAGATTCTGTTATAAACTCAAAGGTTCTTTATCTGCCAGTCGATCTCCTCCCGGCCGTTTGCCTTTAAAAATTCGTTTGCCGTCTTGAATACTCCGCTGCCAAAAAAGCCCCTGTATGCCGAAAGCGGGCTCGGGTGAGCCGTCATTAGGCACAGATGCTTAGGATTATCAAGCAGAGGTTTTTTCTGCTGAGCGGGCCTTCCAAAGAGCATAAAGACCTTGGGCACGGGATCGTCGTTTATAAGCTTTAACACTTTGTCCGTAAACTGTTCCCAGCCGTGTCCCTGATGGGATGCGGGCGAATGTGCGCGAACTGTGAGAACGGCGTTTAAAAGCATTACTCCCTGGGCTTCCCATGAGTCAAGGCAGCCGTTGTTTGGAATGTAACAGCCAAGCTCGTCATGCAACTCTTTATAGATGTTTTGAAGCGAAGGGGGCGTTTTTACCCCCGCAGGCACGGAAAAAGAAAGTCCGCAGGCCTCGCCTGGGTTGTGATACGGGTCCTGCCCCAGTATCACGACCTTCACTTTTTCCGGCGGCATGGCAAGAGCTCTGAATACCTTTTCATAAGGAGGGTAGACCACGCCGTTAGAATATTCGTCGTAAACAAATGCCGTCAGCTGCTTATAATATTCCTTTTTTGTTTCTTCCTTTAAGAGTAATGCCCATTTTTTATCTATCATCATGTTATTACGATCCTTATGCGGATAACCTAAAACCTGTCAGCTGTCGGGGTTCATACGTGGCTTGAAAGTTCTTACTTCGACAGCGTCCTCCGCTGTCTCTTTGACAGCCGCCTTTGCCTCTTTTCTGAATACATTCTGGGAAAGGACTTCCGGCTTTCCTTTTCTGCCTTCCTTTATATAGCTTCCGTCCGGCTGAAGGATGGTAGCCTTGACATTGTCGGCAAGCTGAACCGAAAGGATATGCTTTATTTTGTCCTTTAACTCATCATCCTCTATGGGATACATTATCTCAACACGCCTGTCGAGGTTTCGCGGCATCCAGTCTGCAGATGAACAGTAGATGTCCTCTTCGCCGTCATTATAGAAATAATAGATCCTCGCATGCTCCAGAAACTCGCCCACTATGGATCGGACGCGGATATTTTCGGATACCCCGGGTATGCCCGCCTTGAGGCAGCAGATTCCTCTTATTATAAGGTCTATCTCAACGCCTTCACATGATGCCTCATAAAGAGCCGTTATGATATCCTTGTCGCAAAGCGAATTCATCTTTGCGATTATCCTGCCCTTTCTTCCGGCTTTAGCATGCTTTATTTCTCTCTCAATAAGCTTTATGAACCTTCCCCTCATCCAAAGAGGCGCTAAAACGAGCCTGTTCCAGCCAAGGGGCTCGCTGTATCCCGAAAGCATGTTAAAGACGGCCGTTGCATCCTCGCCTATGGTCTGTCTGCAGGTGAAAAGTCCTATATCCGTATAGATCTTGGCTGTGGCATCATTATAATTGCCCGTGCCAAGATGGACATATCTGACTATGCCCTCTTCTTCTTTTCTTACGACCAAAGTGATCTTT
>CADAQV010000144.1 GCA_902790095.1 uncultured Lachnospiraceae bacterium
AAGGCATGACTGATAAAGGCTTTCCGGCATGGTGATATCACCCTCTGCGCAGAATATCCTCTTGCCGAAAAGATCGAGCATCGGATCGCCGAAATAATAGCTGAGCATGGATGAGAGCCTTTTTTCAACACTTGCGTATTCGCCCTTTCTTATAAGGCAGCATACTCTTCCCGTATAGCCGTCAAGGAAAGCTTTGAGCACATGAATGCCCAAAAAGCCTGTAGCGCCCGTAAGGATAATATCGCCAAGGTCATTAAATTTCATGCCGTCGATATTATCCATGCTGTTTGGAGAAAGGACTTTTTTGATCCTTCTGTAATCATACGCATCCGCGTCGCTTTGCTTATCTTCCGTATCTGCGCTTCCTTTTATAACTTTTGCGAGCTGTCTTGGAGACGGATTTGAGAAGATGTCTTTATAAACGACTTCATATCCCCTCTTCATAAGCTGCATCAAAAGCTTGGCGGCGATGATGGAAGATCCTCCTATGCGGAAGAAATCATCACAGGCGCCGACTCTGTCGAGCTCAAGTATCTTTGCGTAGATCTCGCAAAGCTCCTTTTCAAGTTCTGTTTCGGGCTCAACATAGCTGTCGGTCTCATCGGGCGCAATTACGGGAAGCTCGCGCTTGTTGACCTTCTGGTTTCTGTTAAGAGGTATGCGGTCTATCTGCATCATTGCGCCGGGAACCATGTAGGGCGGCTTCTTGGATGCGATATAATTTCTAAGCGCCTCCTGGTCTATCTTTGAAGATGATACAAGGTAGGCTGCTATGTATTTGCCGCCGCCCGGCGCATCAAACGCCTGGACCGTGGCATCCTCTATGCCTTCAAAGCTTCTTATTACTTCTTCGACCTCGGAGAGCTCTATTCGAAAGCCCCTTATCTTTACCTGCCCGTCGCGTCTTCCGATGAAATCCACAAGGCCATTTGGAAGCAGTCTTACTATATCGCCCGTGCGATACATCTTTTCATAGCCCGCTTTATCCGTAAACGGATTGTTTACAAATACCTCTGCGGTCTTTTCGGGCATGTTAAGATAACCTTTGCCGACGCATCTTCCCGAAACGCAGAGTTCTCCCATTGCTCCCGGAGGCAAACGGCGCCCCAAAGCATCCAGGATATAGAATTTAACGTTATAATTGCCTTTTCCTATCGGCACCCTGTGGTAGAGCCTGTCGACATGATGTGTCGTAACGCATATGGTGCACTCTGTGGGGCCGTAGATGTTTATGAACTTATGTCCTTCGTGCGGGGCTATCGGCACGAGCCTTTCGCCTCCCACGAGAAGATACCTTAAGGCTCCCTTCTCATATATCTCTTCAAACTGTCTGCCCACCTGCGTGGTAATGAATGAATGTGTGATACCTTCGGTCTCGAAATACTCTTTGAGATCCAGGAGAGACAGCCTAATATCCTCGGGTATGATGTGAAGCTGCGCGCCTATGGTAATGGGCGTATACATATCCATCATATTCACATCGAAGCCGTAGCTTGCATAAGCCGCCGTGCGGCAGTTTTCATCCATGCCGTATTCGTTATGATACCAGTAGCAGAAGTTTACAAGGTTTGAATGCGTGAGCATGACTCCCTTGGGCTTTCCTGTGGTGCCGGATGTGTAGAGAAGCGTAAAGAGATCATCCCCCAAAGGATGCTCAAGCTCTAAATCCGCCGCAGGAAGCGAGTCGATATCCTCTGCGTAGAGCACCTTGCCCGTAAATCCAAAAACAAGGCTTTCAAGCTCTTTATTGGTGACAAGGAGCTTTGCATGCGAATCGGCTATCATGTAGTTTAATCTTTCGGGCGGATAACCGGGGTCAAGCGGCTGATATGCACAACCTGCCTTCATGGCACCGAGGGATGCGGTCACCATGATCTCGCATCTGTTAATAAGGACTGATACTACATCTCCCCTGCCCAGGCCGGCTCTCTTTGCCGCGCAGGCTATGCGGTCCGTTATATCATCGACCTCGGCATAAGTCAGACGCTTATCCTTGTATACCACTGCAATGTTGTCAGGATATTTTGCCGCAGCATTCTTAAACATCGTCACGATATCGGTATCGGGCACATAGCTTTCCGTAGCGTTAAAGCCATCTTCTGCCGAAAGTGCCTCGGCAGATAAAACATTCGTTTCCGAAAGCTTTCCGCATTTTAAAAACTCAGCCGCAACCGTCTCCATAAGGTCTGTGAAGCAGTCGATGATCTCTGCGGAATAAAGGTCCGCTCTGTATTCGGAGTCGAGGAAGTAACGCCCTTTCTCCTTTGATGCGGCTATATAGAGACTGAATTTTGCCGTGTCGGTATCGGATGTTAAAAGCTCTGCCTCGCTGCCTTCAAATATAAGAGGTTCAAACAGATCCGGCTGCCATGCAAAATTCATCTCGGGGCTTACACCGTATTTGCGCGAGAGCTCCGCAAACGATACTATGTCATTTCCCATGCTGCCGAAAAGCTGTGTTCTGATCGCTTTTAAGTAATCCGAAACAGTCGTATCCTTATCCCATTTTACATATACGGGAAGCGTCTTTACGAGCATGTCCACGCAGCGTGTAAGTCTTGAATCGTCACGCCCCGAGTATATGGTCGTATAAAGGGCGTCCGAGCGGCCGTTAAGTGTGCCGAGCATATATGCAAACACGGCATTAAAGAATACGTTTTCCGATATCTTTTCTTTTTTGCAAAAAGCAAGAACGGCATCTTCATATATATTCAAAAATCTTTTCGATCTGCCCTTTGAAGGAGCATCATCATTCTTATCCGGCAAAGGAAGTTGGTCTGTCTCGGCGCCTTCAAGAAGGTCCGCCCAGTATTTCTTTGCCTCATCAAACTCATCGCTCTTTCTGCGCTGCGCTTCTTCGGCGGCAACGTCAAAACCTGTAAAGCTTTCTGCGCTTACAGTCTCCCCGTTATATGCAGCCGCAATGTCGGACAAAAGCACCGCAAGCGATGCACCGTCTGCTATTATGTGATGCAGGTCAAGGAAAAGATATACTTCATCGGCCTTTATGATGCAAGCCCTGTATAATGGATCTTTTGTGATATCAAAGGGCTTTACAAAGGATGTGATATCCTTTTCCGGGTCGGCAGCATTTATTTCTGATATGACAACTTTCTCTTCATCATTTCTGCTTACCAAAAATCCTCCGTCATCTGCCGCTTTAAGGCGCAGCTTGAGATAAGGATGCGCATTAAAAGCAGCCGTCACGGCTTTTTTCAGCCTGACAGTATCTATATCCTTACCGATTTTAAGAAGCGTCGGAATATTGTAAATGGTGGTTCCGGGGTTTGAAAGGCATTCTGTAAGTATGCCCTCCTGCGTCTTTGATATGGGATATGTCTTTGATGCCGGCTTCCCCTCTGTTTTTTCTATGCGGCCAAGGATCACCTTTTCAATACCTGTAACAGTCGCATCGGTTATATCCTTAAGTCTCATGGATACGGCAAATTCATCGCCCAAAAGCACGATAAGACGCATAAGGCTTATGGATGAAAGACCCGCTTCATAAAGATCGGTATCTATTCCAAAAGAATCATGGCCTATCGCATCTGCGGCGCACTTAAATATCCTCTTCTGGACATCATTTTCCGGAGCCCTGAAGGCTTCTGAGCTGATTTGCGGCGCAGGAAGAGCTCTTTTATCGACCTTCTGGTTTCTGGTAAGAGGTATGGCGTCTATCTGCATAATAACGGCAGGTACCATATACGAAGGCTTTCTGCTCTTTATATAATCCTTTAATGCCTGTATATCTACAGTCTCATCCGCAACGATGTAGGCCGCGATATACTTGCCGCCGGCATTTTCATAATCGAAGGCCTGAACCGTTGCATCCTTAATGCCCGCAAAATCTCTTATGACGGCTTCAACTTCTGTAGTCTCGATCCTGAAGCCCCTGATCTTTACCTGTCCGTCGTTACGGCCGAGGAAATCGGCATCACCACTCGGAAGCATTCTTACAATGTCGCCCGAATGATATATCGTTTCATGCCCTGCCTTATCGGAATAGGGATTCGGCGTAAATACGGATGCTGTTTTTTCGGGCAGATTAAGATAGCCCCTGCCTACGCCCGCGCCTGATATGACAAGCTCACCCGGCATACCGGAGGGAAGTCTTCTTCCTTTTTCGTCGATGACATAGATGCCCGCATTGTAAACCGGCATACCGATGGGTATGCGGCCGTAGAGCCTGTCGACTACCTTATATGTGGTGGCAACGGTACATTCCGAAGGACCGTAGCCGTTTACCATGGTAAAATTCTTCGGAGGCCGGATGGGAACAAGCTTTTCACCTCCGCCCATAAGGTATTTTAACTTTGTGCCTTTAAACGAAGTTGCAAACTGCCTTGCCACCTGAGTTGTCATGACAGAGCTCGTAATGCCTTCTCTGTCAAAGTATTCCATAAGATCGGGCATTGATAGTCTCATCTCTTCGGAGATGATATGGACTTCTCCGCCTCGGGTGAGCGCAGGGAAAAGGTCCATCAT
>CADAQV010000145.1 GCA_902790095.1 uncultured Lachnospiraceae bacterium
GATTATAAAGTATTCCAAAAATATGTATTTTTCTGCCGTTTTCAGCTCTTCTTCAAGCGCGTCTATCATATCTTCACCGATATGATAATACTCTACCGCCGTGTTGGTATATGCGCAGTATCCGCCGTTTTTCCTGGTGTATTCGGATATGCCGTACAGATGGGGGTTTTCTTTTTTGAGCCTGTCCATTACATTCTTTTGTACCGTGACAAGATCCATGCTCTCTTTCACTATACGGGTGATGTATCTTTTTTCTATACGCTTGTTGTAATCAAGATGCATCATCGCATAAAGAGCAATTCCGAATGTCGGTACAAGGCCTATGATTATTGCCCATGTAAGCGAAAAGCCGATGTTTTCGTTTGAATTGATGATCTCTATTATGACCAGCAGCGAAACGATCAGTGTCGCGCCGGTGATAAGATAGAGATATGATGTAACAAGTGAACCCAGCCACAGAATAAAAAGGAGCTGGAAGTAGAACATCAAGCCGATTATGAACGATCTTCCGAAGATCACCTGGAAAAATCCACGTTTACTTTTCTTCACAAGCTCGCTGTTTTTTATTCTGTTCCAGTCTCTGATCTTTTCTGCCATGGCTGTTTTTCTCTTAAAGATCCTTTAATGCTTTTACAAGTCTGTCGACTCCGTCGGAGAGTCTCTCCCGCTGCGTAGCAGCGTTCATACGAAGAAAACAGCTTCCGTGTCCCCTGAATTCCGTTCCCGATGTGAGAACAAGTCCCGACTTTTCGCGGATCAGCTTTATAAGGCTGTCGGCATCATTTGTTATCGCGCTGCAGTCAAGCCACATAAGATAGGTTCCGTGAGAATAAATGACCTTTACCTTCGGAAGTTCTGTCTTAAGTCTTTCCCTTACATACTGCTTGTTGTCAGCCAGCACGCTTCTTAGCTCATCGACCCAGTCGGCACCCTTGGTATAGGCAGCTATGGTCGTATCTATGGCGAACACACCCGGCCTTGAAAGCTCTTCCATTTTAAGGCCGCGTGCGATCTTGTTACGAAGATTCTCATTTAATACGACAACGGCCGATGAATGTATGCCGGCAAGGTTAAATGTCTTTGAAGGCGATACAAGACTCAGACTTACCCTTGCACAAGCCCTCGAAACAGAAGCAAACGGAGTATATGAATATCCGGGATCCACAAGATCGCAGTGTATCTCATCGGATATTACCTTTACATGGTATGTCTGGGCAAGTTCACCTATACGAAGGAGTTCTTCTCTTCTCCATATCGTTCCCGTTGGGTTGTGCGGGTTGCAAAGAAGGAATACTGTGGTTGCGGGGTCTGCCATCCTTTCTTCAAGATCCTCCCAGTCAATGCTGTACTTGCCATCAACATAAATAAGCGGGCTTTCGTTTGCCGTTATACCGTTGTTTTCGATTATATCAAAGAAAACATGATATACGGGAGTTGTCACGAGAACCTTTTCGCCGGGTCTCATAAGACTTCTTAAAGCCGATGATATGGATGGAATGACTCCTTCTGCAAAAAGCATGTAATCTCTCTTTAAGTATACCCCATACCTTACCTTCCACCAGTGTATATATGCATCCTTCCATGCATCGGGGACATAGGTGTATCCGAAAATTCCCTGCTTGGCTCTCTTTATTATCGCATCCTGAACGCAGGGAGCTGTAGGGAAATCCATATCGGCTATCCACATGGGCAGCTCATTTTTGGCTACATCCCATTTTTCCGAATACTGATGCTTTCTGTCTGTATCGTGTTCAAAATTGTAAATCATTTCAGATCCTCCTGTTTTTTAATGCCCTTAAATGTAACAGTGAACTCAAGTCTCTTTGTGTTGTCGAGATGGAATTCCGGATGAACGGGTGCGCCCCAGCTGTCATCGCCGCCGACTCCCATCTGCGAAAGCAGCGTTCTTACTATGGTGTGATGCGAGACGGGAAGCTCGTATGCATGTCTTGCATTTTCTATCTCATGGGGAGTATATGGCAGTGCGGACGCGCTCATTGCTTTGTCCGAATAGAACATAAGCCCTGCCCCGTCTTCATCCGTAACGGTGAGGTAACGTACATCCTCTTTGTTTCCGCATTCCTGAGGCCTGAGATAAGCTGCCATCTGATCGCATACCTTTCCTTCAAAGATGCCGAGCCTACCACCCTTTTTCCTGTCCGAATACGTTTCATCCGGTCCGAGGCCGTACCAGCAAATGTTGTCAAGCCTTCCGTCAAGCTCAAAGCTCATGCCGAATTCGGGCATATCGGGTATTTCGGAATGGTCCATTGAGATCTTCTGCTGCACTCTTCCGTCCGCAAACACGGTGATATCTATGTCGCACACCAATACAGGCGACATAAAGAGCTCTGCCTGCGTATGGAAGGTCACGCTTCCGTCATTTTTTGTTACCGGCTCTGCGTATTTGTCCGAAAATCTGACCTTTCGGTAAATATCCGCCAGTTTCCACTGCCCCTGTCTCATCTGCATGCCGTTTCCGGTATCATTTGATGTGGGCGCGCGCCAGAAGGCCGGAGAAGGAGGCGTCAGCATATATTCCTTTCCGTCATAAACATATGAGACAAGCGCAGGCATCCACCTGTTTATAAGAACACTAAAGCCTTCTCCTTTTACTCCGAAGTTTTCTATGCCTTCGATGAATTCCATGGCCTTATCCGAAGCATCTGTCTGCACAGCAAATGAAGTGCCCGTAAAAACATGCTGCCCGAAAGCGATCTCATGTCCGGCCTTGCAGTAGGTCTTGTCGCTTCTTACGCAGGCGGAAACTATTATCAGATACTCGCCCTCGTATTTTCCCGGTCGCAGCGGAATATCAAATTTCTTCTTTGAAAGAGGCGGAACGCTGATATCAAGATGATTCTTTTTGTAGATCAGTTTTCCGTCCCTGTACATTTCGGCCGAAAAATCAAATTCATTCGCGTCGGTAAAAAGATAGTTGTTTGTTATCGTTATCTTCTCATCGGAAACATCTATTTTTATTCCCGAATAAAGGGCTTTTACTTCCTGAAGCTTCGGGGTTGGCTTTCTGTCACCGAATAAAATGCCGTTTCCGCTGAATTCGTAGCTTGAAGGCCTGTCGCCGAAGTCCCCTCCGTAAGCCAGATACTTATTGCCGTACATATCCTTTGCGACAAGCGACTGATCGACGAAGTCCCATATGAATCCGCCCTGATACCTGGGTTCTCTTTCCGAAAGATCGGTATATTTGAACATGCCGCCGCAGGAATTGCCCATTGCGTGAGTATATTCGCAGCATATAAAAGGCTTATCCGGGTTTTCCTTAAGGAAGCTTTCTATGGAATCGACGGAAGGATACATCTGGCTTTCCATATCTGATGAATCAGGATAGGTTCTGTCATTAAATATCCCTTCGTAATGTACAAGTCTTTGCGGATCGAGCTCTTTAAACTTATCATGCATCGCCTGAATGATCGGGCCGCCGTAGGATTCGTTTCCCACGGACCATATAAGTATGGAAGGGTGATTCTTATCCCTCTGATAGCAGGAATTTACTCTGTCAAGAAGAAGATCCTTATACTCTTCCCTGCCTCCGGGTATTATCTTTTCCTCGGGCAGGACCTTAGGTCCCCATGTTCCATGGGTCTCCATGTTATTTTCGGCGATGACATAAAGACCGTACCTGTCAAACAATTCATAGATACGGACATCATCCGGGTAGTGGCAGGTCCTGACGGCATTTATATTGTTTCGCTTCATTATCAGGATATCGGCAAGTATCTCCGCGTCCGATACCGCCCTTCCCGTTCTGCACGAAAATTCATGTCGGTTAACTCCGTTAAACACGATCCTCTTTCCGTTAAGAAGCATAAGGCCGTCCTTCATCTCAAACCGTCTGAAGCCGACTGTCTGCGTGAAATACTCTCGCTTTGTTCTTACCAGAAGCTTATAGATAAAAGGATGTTCGGCGCTCCACAGCATAACCTTATCAAGGCTTATGGTAAGCTTTCCGTCCTTTGTAACGCCTTCCGCAAGAGCCTTTCTTCCGAAAATGTTGTCCGTATCTATTTCGGGGTCGGTTCCTTCGCCCATGTAATAAAGGCTGCACTCTGCCTCAACGCCTGCTGCGGCCGCAATGGAAATATTCAAGGATGCGCTTTGAAGATCGTCGCTCACATCCGATGTGATCTTTATGTCATCCACATGATCTTCGGTTATTCTGTAGAGGTATACGGATCTGTAGATCCCCGAAAAGCGGAAGAAATCCTGATCCTCGAGCCAGCTGCCCGCCGTCCACTTAAATACCATTACTGCAAGCTTGTTTTCGCCGGGCTTTAAATGATCCGTTATATCAAATTCGGACGGATCGAAGCTGTTTTCCATGTAACCGACATAAACGCCGTTAAGCCAAATGGCGGCACCGCTTTCAACGCCCTGCAAAGAAAGCCTGATCCTTCCCGATATCTCATTTTCCTTAAGAT
>CADAQV010000146.1 GCA_902790095.1 uncultured Lachnospiraceae bacterium
GAGCTCGTCGAGGCCGGCGCGACGCTCGCGGGTCCACGTCCAAGCGGCCCCACGAGCATGAACGATTCAAGCGCGCGCTACCACGCCGCCGCCGACGCCCTGTGGGGGCCGAGAGGCAGGGGACAGACCCTAGTTGGCAGGGGACAGACCCCTGTAGGCAGGGGTTGGGTGTTGCCGGATCGGGCGGCAGCGCGGGAGTTTCTAGCGGCGAACGGCATCGGCCCAGATTTCGCTGTGAAGGGTCTGTCCCCATCAAATGGCGAGTTCTCGCCAACCATTGACTGGATTCACCGGATGCTGGCCGATGGAACGGATATCTATTTCATTTCAAATCAAAAATGCGAAAAGATCGCCTTCGTCGGCGTCTTTCGCCAGCCAATAGGGCGAATGGTAGAGTTATGGGATGCCGTGACTGGCGAGCGGATGGCTGTGGGGACAGACCCTATACCTGTAATAGAGACTGTGACCGAAACGGATCCTGCGCCGACACCTACAAGCGCAGATGTTGTAATAACACCTCCGACCCAGCCTACAAACCCCGGGGATGAGATAGATACGACAAGTTATTTCCCGCCCGTCATAAAAAACAACAATGTTTTGATAGGCAGGGGCGACTGGCTCTTCCTTTACGGCGAAGGCAATATTAATTATTATCTGGCAAACAATCTGGCGACTCAGGAGGAGTTAAATGCCTACCTTGCCGCATACAAAGCTCTTTCGGATGCCTGCAAAAACGCGGGAAAGAAGCTGGCCATAATACTTGCGCCATGCAAGGAACAGGTATATTCCGAATATATGCCGACTCTTGATGTGCTCGACCAGTATAAGAAGCTTCAAAGAATGGTGGATTATGTAAATGCCAATTCCGACGTGCCGATAAGCTATCCCATAAACGAGCTTAAGGCATTAAAGAGCTATTACAGAGTCTATCTGAAATATGACACGCACTGGAATTCGGTCGGCGCCTACATGGCTTATCAGATAATGATGAGGATGCTTGGCATGCCGATGACCAGCATTCTTAACCTGAATGTACTCACAGAGCCGTTTGGATGGGGCGACCTTATACTTCTTGCAAACCTCAATCTTGCGGATTACACGAACGATATTTTGTATTACGTGGACTATAAGCCGGAGATACAGATGCTTACTGAAGAGGGCAAAGAGGATGCGCAGACCGAAAGGGGCGTCTACCATATGACCTCAAATGCCGCTGTGGGCGGAAAGACAGTGCTTCTTGGCGATTCCTACAGAAATGCCATGCTCAATTTCGTATATAAAGACTTTTCGGATGTTTCATCCACGCATTGGAAGAATCTTGCGACGGCCGAGGTACAATCACTTGTAAAGAATGCAAATACCATACTGCTTGTATATACGGAAAGAAACGAGTATCAGCTGCTGGCCGACTGCGTGACTATCACAAATCTATTAAAGCAGTGATATTGACAAACGGAGAAAAAAGATGAGAAAGACAAAGATCATATGTACCATAGGTCCCGCAAGCGACAACGAAGAAGTGCTTACCGGGCTTTGCAAGGCGGGAATGAACGTCGCAAGACTCAATTTTTCCCATGGTACTCATGAAGAACATCAAAAAAAGATAGATCTTATAAAAGAGGTAAGGGAAAAGCTGAACATTCCCCTGCCAATAATGCTTGACACTAAAGGCCCCGAATACAGGATAAAGACTTTTAAAAACAAAAAAGTAACTCTTGCGGACGGAGGCACCTTCACCTTTACAACGGACGATATAGAAGGTGACGAAACAAGAGTCGCGGTAAGCTATAAGAATCTTATAAATGAGCTTAAAACAGGTGACAGGATACTTGTAAACAACGGCCTTTCGATCTTCGAGGTAAGGGAGATAAAGGGAAATGACGCGATCTGCGACATAATAGTGGGCGGTGAGCTGTCGGATAGAAAGAGTATGAATTTCCCCAATCATGTGCTTAGCGGAGATTTCTTAAGCGAGCAGGACAAGTCGGATCTTTTGTTCGGCATCAAAAACGATGTGGATTATGTTGCGGCTTCGTTTGTTTCAAGCAAGGCTGATGTGCTGTCTTTACGCGAATTTTTAAATGCCAACGGCGGAAGCGATATAGACATAATCGCAAAGATCGAAAACAGGGCAGGAGTCGACAATATAGACGAGATATGCGAGATAGCCGACGGCGTAATGGTTGCAAGAGGCGATCTTGGAGTGGAGATACCTCTCGTGGAGGTTCCGTCTATACAAAAATACCTTATAAGCAAGTGCAGACTCCTTGGAAAGAGAGTCATAACCGCGACCGAAATGCTCGAGTCCATGATACACAATCCAAGGCCCACAAGAGCGGAGATATCCGATGTCGCAAACGCTGTGTATGATGGGTCATCGGCAGTCATGCTTTCGGGAGAATCCGCAGCCGGCAAATATCCGGTGAATGCGGTCAAGTATATGGCCGAGATAGCCGAGTATACCGAGAGCAAAATAAACTACATAAAGCAGTTCCATGACACGGAATATGTCATTAAAAACAACCTTGACGCCGTATCACACGCCACATGCGCAATGGCCATAGACACGGGCGCAAAGGGAATGGTAATAAGTTCGCTTTCCGGAATAACCGTAAGAATGGTGAGCCGTTTCAGGTGCCCTGTGGACATAATAGGCATGACGACCTCCGAAAAGGCATGGAGAAAACTTAACCTTAGCTGGGGCGTTACACCTGTCTTAAGCGAAGAGTTCAATTCCGTAGATGTAATGTTCTACCATGCGCTTAGATATGCAAAAGAAATATTGGGGCTTGAAAAAGACGACAATGTGGTACTTACCGGCGGACAGGCAAGCGGAAAGTCCGGAAACACGAACACTATAAGACTTGAAACGGTCAGATAACAGCAGGGAAAAGGTTTGAGCGAAGCAGAAAACATAAAAGAAAAAAGCACGACGCTCTGTTACATCAAGAAGGACGGGCAATACCTCATGATGCTTCGAAACAAAAAGAAAGGCGATGAAAATGCCGGCAAATGGATCGGAGTGGGCGGACATGTAGAAGAAGGCGAAACGCCCGATGAATGCATCGTAAGAGAGGTAAAAGAAGAGACCGGCCTGGCACTTGAGGATTTTATTTTTCACGGAGTTATAGAATATATCAATACCGAAAGCCGCGAAAGAATGTATCTTTATACCGGTACAAAGTTTTCGGGCGAAGCGGATATGAACTGCAATGAAGGAACACTTGCCTGGATAAGGCAGGAGGATATCATGGCCCTTAAGATGTGGGAGGGCGATAAGTATTTCCTTGAAAAGCTTCTTGCGGGCGAAAAAGAAATAAACATGAAACTTGTTTATGAAGGGGACAGACTTAAAGAGGTGTTCTATGAATAAAATGCTGAAAAAGAGTATAACTGCTCTCGTCGCAGCCGGTGCCTTGGCGCTTACAGCCTCATCCGGCGGAATGCATGTAATGGGCGATGAGGCGGCAACCAGCTCGTATTTTGCGATGTACTGCGAGGAAGTTGCCGAAAGCGACATAGTGCAGCTGAAAAAAGATTCCGCCGCTTACAAGTCCATAAAGAAATTTTTATATGACATAGCCTGCAACACTCCCTACGTATCCGGAAGGACCGACTGTTCGGGAGAAGTGACCAGAGCCCTTTGCTACGGGCTTGGCGGCGTCAGTGCATCATCATACCACAATACAGTCACTATCGATGATCTTGTGAATGTGACAAAAGAAGAGCTTTCGAAGTCGTATGCATATGCCGCTTATATCTATCTTGACGGAAAGCTGGTGAATGGCCCGTCATCATATTACAACTATCTTATTAATCTTGCGGACGGAACCGAAGTTACGCTTTCATCCTATGACGGAACATGCGCGAAATATAAAAAATACTATGTTGACTCAATACCCAAAACGGCGGATACGGCAGAGGATATCGCCAAGGCCAAAAAGGTATTTGACGCGTTAAAGCACCCCGGCACCGTGGGCCTTCTTGCAAGCGGAAAAATTGGGTCGACAGCCATCAAAGGCCATATGTGGCTTTCTCTCGGCGCGTTTCCCACAGGCTATTCGGCCGACGACATCGCCGCCTATTTAAACGAAGAATACCTTACCGGCACAGGAGTGCAGCTTGGATCTGAGGCGAGCACCCAGGATGGCATAAACTGGAGATATGAGGTAAACCTCTTTCCGGGAGTTTGGGGATGTACCTCCAATATACTCAGATGTTCATCCAATACACCGGCAGCGGGAATGGAAGTAAACAACCAGTTTTCCGGCTTTGAAAACTGGGGCGAGCTTCTTGTTCTTATCCCCGTGGATGCCGAGACCGGCGATCAGAACGATATAACCACAAGGGAAAAGCCCGCCACATTTGGTATCAGCGCGCCGGTAGACCCTGT
>CADAQV010000147.1:0-4385 GCA_902790095.1 uncultured Lachnospiraceae bacterium
AAGAGCTCTTCCCAGCGGCGGTCTACTTCTGCCTGGAATGCGGCTATCAAGTATTCGTTGCCGGGTTTGAAGAGGTGCTTGAAACGGCCCTGCATTTTGAGGAAGTCTTCGATCGGAAGCTTCTTGCGTGGTTCGTAGTTGATCACCCAACGGCCTTCGATAACTTCGAAGAGAGGCCAGTAACAGGTCTCGACAGCCATTTTGCAGATGTCGATGATGTCGGGTGCATCGTAGCGCCAGCCGCGGGGGCAGGGAGCCATGATGTTAAGGAATGCGGCACCGGGTGTATAGATGGCCTTTTCGCTCTTGGTGTAGAGGTCCTTTAAGTTGCCGATGAATGTGGTCTGGGCAACGTAGGGGATGTTGTGTGCGGCTATTACAGCGGCAAGGTCTTTTCTTGTCTGGGGCTTGCCGTTTGACCGGGTGCCGGTGGGCGTTGTAGTAGTGTCCGCGAACATGGGTGTTGCGGATGAGCGCTGGATACCGGTGTTCATGTATGCGCCGTTGTCATAGCAGACATAGACCATGTCATGTCCTCTTTCCATTGCTCCTGAAAGGGACTGGAGGCCGATGTCGTATGTTCCGCCGTCACCGCCGAAGGTTATGAATTTGTATGTTTCGTCAAGCTTTCCTCTTTTGCGGAGGGCGCGGTATGCGGTCTCTACGCCTGAGAGGGTCGCACCGGCATTTTCGAAGGCGTTGTGGATGTAGCTGTCTTCGTATGCTGTGTATGGGTACATGAAGGATGAAACTTCAAGGCAGCCTGTGGCATTTCCTACCACTGCCTTGTCACCGGGATGAAGGCTTTTAAGGACATTTCTTACGGCGATGGTACCTCCGCAGCCGGCGCACATTCTGTGTCCGGGGGCAAGTCTCTCCTGCCTTTCCTGGATCTCTTTAAAGTTGAAACTTGAAGAAGCCATCATCTCACCTCCTTATCACGAAGTCCGATGTAGTTGTAGTGGTCTTCGCTTCGAAGGCCGCGCTTATCTATTTCCGCAAGGTGAGCGTAGATATCTTCAACCATGCTTACTGTCATGTCACGTCCGTTGAGGCCGTAGATGACATTTATTGCCTTTGATGTAACGCCTGCGCGGTACATTGCTGCCATGAGCTCTGCGCCAAGGGGGCCGCCCTGAGATGAGTAGCTTTCTGCTCTGTCCATTATGGCAACAACTTTGCAGTGCCTAAGAGCCTCTGCCATCTCCTCACCGGGGAAGGGACGGAAGACTCTGACCTTTAAGAGGCCTGCCTTAATGCCTTTTGCGCGAAGTTCATCTACGGCGTCCTTGATGTTTCCGCAGGCCGAGCCTATGGCAACGAGTGCATAGTCGGCATCTTCAAGGAAATATTCTTCAAAGAGGCCGTATTTTCTGCCGGAGATGGAGGCAAATTCTGCTGCAACGTCAAGTATTACCTGTTTTGCGTTGATCATGCCCTGTGCCTGGGCGCGCTTCGCCTCCATGCAGTAGGGGCCGTTTGCGTACGGGCCTATCGCCATGGTCTCGTTGGTATTTAAGAGGTAATGCTCTGGCTTATATTCGCCTACAAATGCCTTTACTTTTTCATCTTCGATGAGTTCGATGTTCTGAACTGCGTGGCTTGTGATGAAGCCGTCCTGGCAGATCATTATGGGCAGAAGAACGTCCTTGTGCTCTGAGATGCGGTATGCCTGGATCCAGTTGTCGTATGCCTCCTGGTTGGTCTCGGCGTAGATCTGAAGCCAGCCCGAATCTCTTGCGCCCATGGAATCGGAATGTTCGGCATTGATGTTGATGGGGCCTGAAAGGGCACGGTTTACGACTGCCATTGCAAGGGGCAAACGGTTTGAAGCCGCAACGTAAAGGACCTCCCACATGAATGCGAGGCCGCATGAAGATGTGGCGGTCATGGTTCTTGCACCTGCTGCTTCGGCGCCGATGGCTGCAGACATTGAGCTGTGCTCTGATTCAACGGGGATGAATTCTGTGTCCATCTGGCCGTTTGAGATGTAGTTTGCAACGAACTGGGGCAGTTCTGTCGAAGGGGTTATGGGAAATGCGGGCATTACGTCGGGATTGACCTGCTTCATGGCATATGCCACTGCCTCATTTCCGCTCATTCTTTCTTTTATACCCATTTATTTGCCCTCCTTCATAGAGATGGCATTGAAAGGACATGCCTTTACGCAGATGCCGCAGCCCTTGCAGTGATCGAGGTCGAAATCTTCTCTCTTGCCGTCTTTTACGGCGATGCAGGAATCGGGGCAATAGGGAACGCAGAGAAGGCACTGTCTGCACTTGCTCCAGTCAACTACGGGGGTGTTTGTACGCCACTCGCCTGTGTGGAACATTTTGGATGTGGCGGGTTCGAAGATCTGCAGCCCTGTTGTAAGGTCCTGCCATGGGGTATGTTCGTTTATATCTGCTGTTTTAAGTCCCATTTATACCACCTCCTCTAATGCTCTTCTTATTGCAAGCATGTTGCCGTCAAAGACTTCGGGCTTTTTGGCGAACTTATGCTTTAATGATTTTTCCATCTCGGCATAGAATACCCATGTATCCATTACACCTGACACTTTTACGATGCCGGCAAGCAGCGGCATGTTGGGGAAGTATTTGCCGAGTGTCTCCATGCTTATCTTGCGGGCGTCAAGGGTGTAGACTTTGCCCTTGTAGCCGTTAAGGAGCGGGCGCACCTCGCCTGGTGTCTTTGAGGTGTTGATGAGGATGCCGCCTTCCTCCGAAAGGCCTGCGGTCACATCTATTGAATGAAGAAGTGTCTCGTCCACAACGACAACATAGTCGGGTTCGTAGATATTTGAATGAACACGGATTTCTTTGTCGCTTATGCGGTCGAATGCGGTTATGGGGGCGCCCATTCGCTCTGGGCCGTATTCGGGGAAGCCCTGGATGTACTTGCCTACGCTGAAGGCAACGTCGGCTAAGAGAAGGGCTGCTGTTTTGGCACCTTGGCCGCCGCGGCCGTGCCATCTTATTTCTGTTAATCCTTGACTCATTTTTCTTTTTCCTTTTTTAACGCTTTTAACAAACTGACGCTCCGGTCGAACGAAAAACTTCTGGAGACAGGAGTCGCTTTGCTCCTACAGTCTCCAGAAGTATTTCGATTCACCCGTAGCTGACTGTGGAGGGTTGTAGGGTTTATTATTATACATTTCGAATAGATTGACGCTCCGGTCGAACGAAAAACTTTTGAAGACAGGAGTCTCGGTAGAAATCCTACGCTCTGCTCCGGATTTCTTTGATTTAACCGCGCCAAGCGTCGCGCGGACCGACTGCCATCATTGCTCCGCAATAATGGCATCTCCTACAGTCTTCAAAAGTATTTCGACTCACCCGTAGCTGACTGTGGAGATTTGAAGGGTTTATTATCTTTCGATGGCCATAACAGAGGCTGTGGACAAATCGTCAATACTTTTGGGGACTGTAGGAGGAACGACTCCTGTCCCCAAAAGTTTTGCGATTCGGCCACGGCCGTAGGCTTTTACAACAATACTATCCCGGCCTTGGCGCAGGCTGCGGCCTCGTCCTCGGGCCAGATGGACGACTGAACTTCTCCGATGTGTGCCTTGCGGAGGAAGAACATGCAGATACGTGACTGTCCGATTCCGCCGCCGACTGTAAGGGGAAGCTCTCCGTTTAATATGGCCTTCTGGAAAGGAAGATTTGCGCGCTCTTCGCAGCCGGCTTTCTTAAGCTGAGATGCGAGCGACTTTTCATCTACTCTTATACCCATTGATGAGAGCTCGAGCGCGATGTCGAGAACAGGATAGTAAACGAGGATATCTGCGTTTAATTCCCAATCGTCGTAGTCGGGTGCGCGGCCGTCGTGAGGCTCTCCGTTTGCGAGCTTATCTCCTATCTTCATGAGGCAGACAGCGCCGTGCTCTTTGGTGATGAGGTATTCCCTTTCCTTGGCGGTCTTGTCCGGATACATTGCAAGGAGCTCGTCGGTGCCGATGAAAAAGATGTCCTTGGGAAGGCTTTCTTCTATGTAATCGTACTGGATCGACATGTACTTTTCGGTCTTGCAGAGTGCCGAATAAACGTTTCGCACAACGGACTTAAGGGTGTCGATGGTGCGCTCTTCGCGGGCGATGATCTTTTCCCAGTCCCACTGATCTACGAAGATGGAGTGGATGTTATCTGTCTCTTCGTCCCTTCTGATGGCGTTCATGTCGGTGTAGAGGCCTTCGCCGTATGTAAAACCGTACTTGCCGAGGGCGTATCTTTTCCACTTTGCGAGGGAGTGAACGACCTCTGCCATTTCGCCGCTTTCCTTAATATCAAAAGAAACGGGTCTTTCAACGCCGTTTAAGTTGTCATTGAGGCCGGAATCGGGGTCTACGATAAGGGGCGCGGAAACGCGAAGGAGGTTTAACCTTT
>CADAQV010000147.1:4414-6217 GCA_902790095.1 uncultured Lachnospiraceae bacterium
CAGTCTTGATCGCGACCTGTGTATCGTGCAGGTCGAGCGCGGGCTTATAGCCCTGGGGGATAATAAGTTTACCCATTTAAGTCATCTCCATCTTCATTTTTCTTATTTTTACCCTTTAGAAGGCGCACAAGAACCTGTCCAAGGTGAAAATATACTGCGATATATGCGGCTACGAGCATGGATGTCATTACGACCGGTATGGCGTAGCCTTTTCCCATGATCGCAAAAACGAGGCCGACGATGTAGACGGCGATGATCAACACCACCGCTATTATTGCCAGCACTCTTTTTGCAGGGGATATCTTTTTTTCTTCTTTTTTGTTATCTTCCATCTTATTTTTCCTTATGGCAAGATCTTCCTTATGACAAGACCGCGGGGCGATCGTGCCGGCCCGCTACTGTATGGCCGGTCATGAAAGCGACTTTGTAAGAAGCGTCTTTAATTCTTCGGTGTTGAAGGTGTAATTTTTGTTGCAGAAGTGGCAATTCACGGTTATTGGCTTGCCTTCATTTATCATTTCGGTAAGGTCTTTCCTGCCGACGGAGATGAGCGCTTTTGAGACTTTTTCCTTGCTGCAGTTACAGTAGAAGCTGCAGGGGATGCTGTCCGTGATCTCAAGGTCCATGTCTCCTAAGAGGAAATCGAGCATCTCTTCGGGGGTCTTGCCGCCTTCTAGGAAGCTGGTTACGGAATTCATGACCGCGAGGCGCTGTTCGAGTCTGGTCATGACATCGTCAGGGGCGCCGGGCATTAGCTGGATGATGAAGCCGCCCGCTGCTTTGACTGTATTGTCGCGGTTCATCAAAACGCCGAGGCCGACGGATGAGGGTATCTGTTCGCTGACGGCGTAATAATATGTAAGGTCTTCGGCTATTTCACCGGATATGAGTTCTGTCTGGCCGATATATGGCTCTTTTAGGCCGGTATCCATTATTACGGAAAGGGTACCGGCGCCGATGGCGCCTTTTACGTCGAGTTTGTGGTCCTCGGCCCTTGCGGGAAGAAGGACTACGGGATTAACGGCATAGCCTTTTGCGTGACCGCTGCCATCTGCGGTTACGACAAGGCCTTTTCCCGGGCCATCGCCGTCTATTTTAAGTGTCAGAACGTCATCTTCGCCTTTCATGTTAAGGCCCATCATTGCGCCTGCCGTGAGGAGGCGTCCTAAGGCCGCCGTCATTACGGGGCTTGTATTGTGGGCGGTGCGCGCATCTTCCACCATGTCACGCGTGGTTGCCGCAAAGGCTCTGACGAATGCATCTGCGGCAGTCGCCCTTATGATATGATCAGACATAATACTTTCCTTCTTGCTTTGTTTCGCGGGCTACGACTAATATTCTGTCGGCATCTTCATCCGCTTCTTTTAAGGTCTCGGCATCCATTACTGACTCAAGTTTCATGCCGGATGCCTTTACAAGTTCTTTGATCTTTTCTATGGTGTAAGCCCTTTGGACGTGGACTTCTTCGCTTCTTTGGTATTTTCCGTCTTCATCCTCTTCAAAGAGGGTGAGGAGATAGGTGTTGAGCTCTTTTTCTTCGTCATACTCGTTTTCCCAGATGTAGGCGCAGTCTTCCTTTACGTCGCTTAGGTTTCCTGTGCCAAGCTTTTTGTAAAAGTGTGTGGTCTTAAGGTCGAATATGAAGAGGCCGCGAGGGTCCAGGTAATTGTTTGCGAGGCGCAGGACTTTTATCATGTCCTCGTCCGTGAGGATGTAATTCATCGAATCGCAGACGCTTACCATTGCGGCAACTGTGCCGAAGAGTTCGAGGGAGCGCATGTCCTGC
Organism: uncultured Lachnospiraceae bacterium; assembly: GCA_902790095.1. Classification (GTDB taxonomy): domain Bacteria; phylum Bacillota; class Clostridia; order Lachnospirales; family Lachnospiraceae; genus UBA4292. The sequence goes on from CADAQV010000147.1 coordinate 6,201, forward strand.
TGCAGGTAAAGGATGGG
>CADAQV010000148.1 GCA_902790095.1 uncultured Lachnospiraceae bacterium
CTTTCAACTCCCGTTGAGACGGCAAATTATATCAAAGAAAACGGCGCAGGGCATGAAGAGTATGAGGAAAAGTATTCCTTTGAAGAAGGGTGCCCCCTGTCCGAATCACAGCTTAATGTTTATCTGGATGAATGTGCGCACTTTAAAGGTACCGCATATAACGATCCGATAAAGATCACATTCAGGGGCGAAAACAGATGCTCTGTAAATACATTGAAAGATGCGATATTCAGCCTTATCGAAGAATTCCCTGTATTAAAGGGACGCATCGAGAAAGCCGAAAAGCCTGTCATGGTATTTGATGCCGTGCCCGAAATAACGGAGGGTAGCTTAAATGATGTCGCATCATTTGTAAGACCCTTTGAGACAGACAAAGCATTGTCAAGATTTTTGGTGGCAGAAGGAAGTGACTGCACTGTCCTGTGCGTGGATTTTCATCATCTGATATTTGACGGCGGATCGGCGGGTGTTTTATTTAAGGCGATCTTTGATGCCGTAAACGGCAAACGTACGGATCATGTTGATAAAGGCATATTAAGCTATGCGGCATTTGAGGAAATGAAAAATGCGGAAGGCATGGAAGAGGCCGGAGCATTTTTTGACCGCATGCTCGCGGACAGAGAAGAGGTTATGCAGCTGCTTCCAAGCATAGGAGAGGCAGGGAATTCATATGAATATATCGATGATATCAGAATCGACAAGGAAAGCCTGGATAATTTTCTGAGGCAGCATCTGATAACATATAACCGGTTTTTTGCCTCTGTTTTTGCATATACCTTGTCAAGGTATTGCGGGTCTGAAAAGGTTCTTTTCAATATGATCACGGACGGCAGAGGACATATAGATCTGTCCGGAAGCGTGGGAATGTTTGTAAAGACATTGCCGGTGCTTGCAGACTGCGCAGACCGCAGTACAGATGATTTTCTTGCATATATATCGGACCTGATCGGTGATGTGGCAAGGTACGACATGTATCCGTTCAGGCTTCTTGCGGGCAAATATGACCTTAATGCGGATATTCAGTTCCAGTATTCGCAGGATATCTTTACCGGCGCGGCAAAGGGCTTCGGTGAGGATGTCGGGATAGAGGAAATGGAGCATGACCTGAATGCCGACCTTTCTTTCAATATTTGTGATGACGGCGATAAAGGCTTTAAGATCAGGATACTGTTTTCACCTGTATATTCGGAAGGGTTTGTACGGAGTTTTGCGGATGCCTACAAGATGATCCTTGATGGGCTGATGAAGGAGAAAAGACTTCGTGATATTGTATTTACATCTGCCGATGATATCAGGCAGATGGATGAATACAATAAGACTGAGACACAGCTTCCCTATGCTGATGTCCTCGATGCATTTAACGATGGCCTGAAAAAATACAGCGGCCGGTTGCTGGTCGGATATATGGACAGAAAGTATACGCACGCTCAGGGCGCATACATAGCGAACAAGGTGGCTGAAAAGGTTAAGGCGCTTGGCATATCCCGGCAGGAATATGTTTCTTTGTTTGTAAGCCGAAGCGAATGGTTTTTGCTTGCGAGTCTTGGCATTTTGGCAACGGGTAACATCTATGTTCCGATCGATACGACCTATCCTGACGAGAGGATCGTTTTAATGATCAGGGATACCGGCTCAAAGGCGGTGCTTGCAGATGACATTAGTGTGACGCGTATCATGGAGATCCTTGCCGGAAACGGAATCGATATTCCGGTGGTAAATTTATCTTCGATCATCGCGGAAGGTGTAGGCGAGGCGGATCACCTGGAAACCGCCAAGGTGTGCGGTGATGATACGGCATGCATATTGTATACCAGCGGTACCACCGGCGTTCCAAAAGGCCTTAAAGTGACAAGAAGGGCCATGAACAACCTTACGCTTTGGTATGTGAAAACAACAGGATTTACGTCCGAAGATATCTACGGAATGCACTGCTCATATGTATTTGACATGCATGTGCAGGCGCTTTATTCTCCCGTTGTAAGCGGAGGAGGGCTTTATGTCCTTCCGGAGGATATCAGGCTCGATCTGAAAAAATGCAATGATTACTTTAACGAGCATAACTGCACGCATACATATCTGACAAGCCAGGTCGGAAAGCTTTTCGCCGAAAGCGGAATGAAGACGACAATAAAGCTTATCTGCTTTGGAGGCATGAAGCTTGGAATGCTTAATGCTCCGGATTCGGTAGGCCCGTTTGAGTCATACGGCCCGTCCGAAAACCTTGCGATCTCGACAAGTATATTTGCCAACAAACGTATCGATCCGTCAAGCATAGGAAGGTTTGTGGACAATGTAAAAGGTTATGTGCTCGACAAAGAGCGCAGAAGACTGCCGATAGGCGCGGTCGGAGAGTTGTATCTTACCGGCGCGCAGCTTACAAGCGGTTATCTGGATCGAGATGCTGAAAACAGAGAGGCATTTTTTGAAAATCCTTTTGATGAGACCTATCATACCATTTATGCATCGGGCGACATGGTAAGATTTCTGCCTGACGGTACACTTGGCATAGTGGGCCGAAGGGACGGTCAGGTAAAGATCCGCGGAAACAGAGTGGAACTTGGCGAGGTGGAAACGGCCGTAAGATCCATGGACGGAATAAAAGAGGTCACCGTACAGGTAGTGGTAAGTAACGGAAAGAATGAACTGGCCGCATATGTTGTGGCAGAACCGGGTATGGAGGATATAGCATCTGCCGTAAAAAGGCATGTTGCGGAAAAGAAGCCCGGTTACATGGTGCCTGCGTATGTTATAAAGATGGATCGCATCCCGCTTAATATAAACGGCAAGGTCGACAAAAAAGCGCTTCCGCCGATAAAGGAGGCAATGCCCGAGCACGAATACGTCGCCCCGAAAAGCTTTTTGGAGGAACGCATAGCACAGGCATTTGAAAAGGTGTTCGGAATAGAGAATATCGGAGCAAACGATGATTTTGTCAGTCTTGGAGGGGATTCACTGACCGCCATTATGCTGCTGAACGAAATAGGAGAATACGGCATTACCGTGGCCGATATCTTTAATCGACGGACGCCGGCAGCTATCGCGGAGGGAGCAAGGAAGGTGGATTTCGATCCGGATATTTATTCACTTTCAGAGGGATGTCCGTTGACCAACATGCAGCTTTATATGTACAATGACATAGTAAGGAACAATAAGCAGGATTCGTATCTGATGCCGTCTCTTGCGCGCATAACGGGCAAGTACACAGACGAACAGATAGAAAGGGCGCTCGATGTTTTGTTTGAGCATTACCCGATCCTTCGTATGCATATTGAAGCAAGGGAAGACGGGGAGATATATCTTGTGCCGGGGGAAAATCCGCCCGTTCTTAAAGATACGAAAAATCCAATGAAGATCATTTCGTACATGACTAAGGACTTTGACATACATAAAAGCCTGTCAAAACATGTGATAATCAGATTTTTGGGAAAGACCTATGTGGCATCGCTGATCCATCACATGATATTCGATCTTGTCTCCGGAAATGTATTCAGAAGAATGCTGCAGAAGGTGCTTGACGGCGAAACGATAGAGCATATCGATGATGTATTCCTTAAAGTAGCCGCATTTAACAGATATATGTCAGATACAGAGGAGTATAAAGCGGCAGATGCATACGCAAGATCATTATATAAAAATCTTGATGGGGTAGGTTTCCTTGAGGGTGCTGAAAAGCATGGGAAAAACGGTTACCTTATAAGGCAGATCGAGGTAGATGAGAAGCGGGTCGCGGAGTTTACAAAGAATAACGGCATCAATAAGAATATCCTGTTTACAGCGGCTATGGCATGTACGCTGTCAAAAATGACAGAAAAGGAAAACGTGGCTTTTGCTTACATTGAAAACGGCAGAGACAGGTTTAAAAATTTTGATGCGATAGGAATGAATGTCAATGTTATGCCGCTGATCGCGCATACAGACATGCAGGATATCGGCAGTATGTTGAAAAAGCTTTCGGAGCAGTATTATAAGCTCATGTCTTGCAATTATTATCCATTTGGGCCTGTGGCGCAGGAATATGTGGCGGGCCGTCCCATAATAGGTTTTCAGTTCCTTCCGGACTGGATAATCGCAGACGGGGGATATGACAAACATCCGCTTAATGAGACCATCCTGAATCTGATCCTTTCCACTCAGAAGGATTTTGATACCGAAGCGCTTACGGAAGTTGTACAGACAAAAGAGGGATATGCTTTCAGAGCGTATTACTCGGGATTCTACTCGAGAAAGATCATCAAGAATATGGTACAGACCTATCAGGAAATGCTTTCTTTCCTGCTTTACGGTGCCGATCAATAAGATGACAGCAAATAAAAAGCTGCCCCGCTTGGCGGGACAGCTTTTTTTCAGGGGGTCTATCAAATGGCTGCAAATCC
>CADAQV010000149.1 GCA_902790095.1 uncultured Lachnospiraceae bacterium
CAGTAGCTGTGCCACAGGAAAATGGAATAGTCCATCGTGACGCCAAGCTGAAGCACCGCCGCCACTGCTTTTTAGGGCCTTTCCCTCAAACGATACACTGCTTTCATTTAACACGATGATATCCTTAAGATTCGTGTTGTATCTCATTATGCCAAGCATAACCGTAAGCTCGCCCTTTGAATTTGGAGCGGTTATGACATCGCCCGCAGCATTCATTGAAATGACCCTTACCCTTGTGCCGGGAGTGACCTTTTTAGGGTCGATTGATGCGGCCTTTTCGATAGCGGCCGGCGCAGGCTTTGACTGATTTTTGCCCATCTTTTCGCGCACCCTTGTGCGCTCTTTTTCAAGCTCTCTTGCAAGATCGCTGCCGGAAGTATGTTTGTTTACTGCGCGTATAGTCTCGTCCACAAATGCCTTTGTTTCGGCAAGCATCTTTTCCGCATCGCTTCTTGCTTTGCCTAGGATCTTTTCCTGCTTTTCGTCCAGTGTCTTTTCGCGGGATGCAAGGGACTGAGCTTTGCTTTCAAGCTCGCGCCTCATTTTTTCAAGCTTTGCGCTTTCGCCTTCAAGCTGTATTCTTCCCGATTCAAGCTCCGATATTACATCTTCAAAATGCGTCTCGTCGGAGGTTATACGGCTTTTTGCATCTTCTATTATGTAATCGGGGATCCCGAGCTTTTCGGATATGGCAAAAGCATTCGATCTACCGGGGATACCTATCAAGAGCCTGTATGTGGGGCGAAGGCTTTGTATGTCGAATTCACAGCTCGCGTTTTCCACTCCATCGGTCGACAGTGCATACAGCTTAAGCTCCGCATAGTGTGTCGTTGCTACAGTACGTATCCGCTGCTCTTTTAGGTGGTTCAGTATGGATATCGCAAGAGCCGCGCCCTCCGTGGGGTCTGTGCCTGCGCCAAGCTCGTCAAACAGACATAAAGAATCTATATCCGCATTTTTTATGATGGGGGCGATATTTGTCATATGCGCCGAAAAGGTCGAAAGGCTTTGTTCTATGCTCTGTTCGTCGCCAATGTCGGCATATACCTCGTCAAATACGGCCAGCTGTGATCCGTCAAATGCCGGAATGTGCAGCCCCGCCTGCCCCATTATCGTAAACAGACCGATTGTCTTTAAAGAGACCGTCTTTCCGCCGGTGTTCGGGCCGGTTATTATAAGAAGAGTGAATTCGTCACCGAGCCGGATATCCGTCGGTACGACCTTGTCCTTTGGAATAAGTGGGTGACGGCCCTTTTTTATATTTATACGGCCTTCTTTGTTAAAAACGGGCTCGCTGCCGGAATAATGCCTTGAAAGCGATGCCTTTGCAAAGATAAAATCAAGGTCCGTCATGACCTTAAGGTCTTCTGCTATGGCGCTGCTTTCCGCTGCGGCAGAGGCGCTTAAAGCGGCCAGAACCTTTTCTATTTCCTTGATCTCCGCGATCTCAAGTTCCCGCAGTTCGTTGTTGAGCTTTATCACGCTTAAAGGTTCCATAAATACGGTGGAACCCGTTGCGGACTGGTCATGTACCATACCCGAAAAGGAAGATCTGTGCTCTGATTTTACAGGTAGGCAGTAGCGGCCGTTTCTGGTGGTTATTATAGGGTCCTGCAGCAGCGTACGGCTTCGCTGAAGGATGGAATTAAGTTCTGCGGTTATCTTGCTTTTTGTCGCGGCTATATTCCTTCTTACAGAGTGAAGACCGCTGCTTGCATCATCCGCTATCTCCTCTGCGGAGATGATGCATCTGTCTATCTCTTTTGCAAGCGAGGTGAGCGGTGAAAGGGAAATAAACATTTCATCCAGCGAATCGTATTCATCCTCGCCTACATCCCTTACTCCGTAGCTTTTTGCCCGGGCTGCGGCCGTCAAGAGCCTTCCGATATCCAAAAGCTCGGAAGCGGAAAGAGAGGCTCCCATTTCAAGCCTTGCAAGAGAAGGCCTTACATCGGTCACGCCTCCAAAGGATAATGCGCCGGTCCTTAAAATGCGCGAAAGGGCATCTGTCGTGTTTTTCTGCGCCTTTCTGATCTCGTCAAGATCGCCCATGGGCTCAAGCGAAAGGCACATTTCCTTTGCCATGGGGCTTGCGGCGCGGTCTGAGAGCATTTCCATTATTTTTGTGTATTCAAGTGTTTTAAGTGCTTTTTTGTTCATGATCAGGATATTCACGGGCATGAAGCCCGAAGGGGTATTGTCTAAGACTGTTATTATGGTGTATAAAAATAATACCACGGATACAGTATAACATTTTTTTGATAAATAATAAATGCGAAAATAGCCGAAATGAAAAGTTTATGTATAATGGGACCGAAAAAGACAAGTTATGTTTGATTTTTGATATTTGTTTATAGTATAATGACTGTCGGATGTTTGTCCCTCGGGGGAGAGGGCATATAGCACCATAGGGGTAAAGTATGGACGAAAACAAAAGAAATGACGAAAAACCATATATAAAAGAAAAGATAGTCAAAAAGAAGAATTCTCCGGCAAAGATAATAGGGAGGATACTGCTTTGGGCTATTTCCGGCGTAGTTTTCGGGCTTTGCGCGGCGCTTGCTTTTTATTTTATAAAGCCGCATTTTGAGGAAACGAAAGAGGAAGAGTCTACCCAGGCAAAAATAGAACTGCCTGTCTATACGCAGGGGGCCGAGACAACTTCCCCCGAAACAGAGCCCGAGCCCACCACTCAGGAGGACACGGAGAGCAGTACCGAAGGAGCCCGCGAGACATTTTTCAGCGACGAGCAGGAGGCATGGCTTAAACGATACATGGAAGCCATGGCTGCCGGAAGAAAAATGGAAATGGGCGATATACGCGCCGTGAACACCATATTGGAAAATGTTGCAAAGGCAGCAAAGGGTAGCCTCGTTGAACTTACCGGTTATAAGTCGGAAAATGCTGTCTGGAAGACGCAGGGAATAGTGTTCTTTGATGCCGAGGAGAATAATGAGATACTCATTCTTTCCGATATCACGGCGGCTACAGAGGCTGACAGGATCATGACGGTATTTCCATCAGGTCTTCCGGAGGCAGAGGCAGAGATAAAGGGCTGCGATCATGTTTACGGCATTTGCGTTCTTGCCGTGTCAACGGCAGGTCTGAATGAAGGTCAGAAAAAGAATATAAAGGTAACCACATTTGGAAACAATTATTCGCTCGGACTTACAAATACGATCATCCTTATCGGAAGCCCGTATCTTTCATATGACAGCGCCGTAGTCGGCAGGATCACATATATCAAGCCGGATTGTCAGGCACCCGACAGCTCCTTCAAGCTGTTTGCCACGGATATCTCCGTTCCGGAAAATTCCAAGGGCTTTGCGATAGATCTAAGCGGTCAGCTGGTCGGAGTATTCAACACAAATATAGGGCTTGTGACAAATGCGGGTGCTCCGGCAGGCTATGCGGCTGTAATAGGTACGGGTGCCATAAATGATACCTTAAGCTGCATGAGTAACGGAAAGACGGCAAGTCTTCTTGGCATTTACGGCATTGCCGTAAATGACGAGCTTAAAGAAGCAGGAATGCCTGCAGGCGTATATGTTTCAAAGGTAATGGAATCCGGCCCGGCATTCAATGCAGGAATTTCCGAGGGCGATATCATAACAAATATCAGTCAGGCGGAGGTTACCGATATAACCCACATAGCACATGTCCTTACGGGAACGCATCTTCCCGAAGAAACGGTCAAAGTGACTATGTACAGACAGAGCAGGGGCGAATATCAGAAAATGACGGTCAGTGTGACCTTAGGAAGCAGGTAGAAATGAATCAGAAAAAGATAATCGATATCCATGACGGCGAAAGACTCAGTCAGGTATTCTTATGCAGAATAAAAAAAGAGGCTGTCTCAAAGACGGGCAAGAGCTATTATGCGCTTACCCTGACGGATGCCACGGGCAACCTTGAAGGCAAGGTCTGGGATATAAATCAGGCGATAGAAGATTTTGACGCCGGCGACTTTATAGTCTGCGACGGAAATGTCAACACCTTCAACAATGTTTTGCAGCTGAACATAAACAGGCTGAGGCTTGCGCAGAAAAACGAATACCGCGCGGAGGATTTCTTCCCCTCAACAAACAAGGATGTTTCCGAAATGTATGCGGACATTTTAAAGTTCTGCGCCAGCATCAAGAATCCCTACATGAAAAAACTTGTGAACAGCTTTTTTACGGACGATGCCGAATTTGCCGAGGCCTTTAAACAAAAGAGCGCCGCAAAGAGCATACATCACGGTTTCATGGGGGGGCTTTTGGAACACACCTTAAACGTGGTGCGTCTTTGCAACGGCTATTGCCACATCTATCCACAGTTAAACAGAGATCTGCTTATTGCCGCGGCTATGCTGCATGATGTGGGAAAAC
>CADAQV010000150.1 GCA_902790095.1 uncultured Lachnospiraceae bacterium
TGTGTGGTTCTAATAGCAGACGTCCGTCACATGAGCAAAAACCGATGCCTTTGGCAGAGGTTTTGCGAATGGGATGGGCGGGTGCTGAATAGTTACATTTTTTTTGGAAAAGGCCGGAATCTGTAAGAGGTTTGTAAGAGGCCCTGTGTTATAGTAATGTCAGAACAAAGAAAACAACTCAGGATCATCAAAAAAAAAGGAGGAAAAAACTATGAAGAAGATCATGAAAAAGGTTATCACATTCATCACGATTTGCCTGGCATTTACTTTTCCGCTCAATGCATTTGCAGCATCCGGCGGGCTTCATAAGCCGCGCAGGACCTACGAAGAGGCGGTAAAACACTATGAGGAATTACAAACCAGACAGATAAATATCGATTTTTACCATAGAGGCTTGTATGTAGCCGCAGATTCCATTATATATGCAAGAAAGATAGTAGGCGTAAATGCGGATGGAACCTATCAGTTAAGCCCTTGGGAGTGCATATCTTGTCGAAATAATGTTTGTTACTGCGCGGATAAGCACATCACCCTTCCGGCAACCTATATCATATTTGGATACAGCTTTGATGTGGCCATGGGAACAGATTGGCCGTACAGCCGGGAGTTTTGGAATAACGCAAATACAGTTGCGGAAAACATAAAAATCGTTATCACCGGCGGATGCAGGACCCCGGAGATTCTGATCATGGTAAACGATAAGAGAGTTTACTATAATGACAACTGTTCGGAACATGATCAGTGGATCCCGCAGTAATAATAAGGAATGAAAATCAGCTTGAAGAGCTTTTATTTCACTTGTAAAAAACGAAGAATAAGGGTAAAATAAACAACGTGCTGCAGCCTGCGGCACGTTGTTTAAATATTGGCATTTATAGGAGCGTTTATGGAACTGACCGAAATAAAAGGAAGCATAAAACTGAAAAAAGGCGAGGGAAGACTTTTGTCATCCGGCGGATGCTGGGTATTTGACAACGAGATCGATCAGGTTTCCGGAGACCTTAAGCCCGGGGATTTTGTGCATGTTTATGCCTTCAACGATTATCCTCTTGGAACGGGCTTTTATAATCCCGCTTCCAAAATCAGTGTGCGCATTATGAGCAGAGAGATAAGAAATATCGACGAAGGATTCCTGCGCGCACGCATAAGATCTGCCATAGATTACCGCAAAAGCACGGTGGACACCTCAAGCTGCCGCCTGATTTTCGGAGATGCGGATGGGTTTCCCGGGCTCACGGTGGATAAATATGAAGATGTCCTTGTGCTTCAGGCATTAAGTCTTGGCATGGATAAGCTTAAAACGGTCATTTCGGATATGCTTAAAGAAGAACTTATAAAAGACGGTTTTTCGGTGCGAGGGATATATGAGAGAAGCGATGCAAGAGAAAGAAAAAAAGAGGGTCTCGAAACGGTGACCGGCTTTATCGGAGATCCCTTTGACACAGATGTTGTGATAAAGGAAAACGGAGTTTTATATAATGTTGACATCAAAGAAGGGCAGAAGACAGGCTTTTTCCTTGACCAGAAATACAACCGGCGCGCCATCAGGCAGATATGTGCGGGTGCAGACACTGTCCTTGACTGTTTTACCCACACAGGCTCCTTCGCCCTTAATGCGGCGACCGCCGGTGCTTCCCATGTGACCGCTGTCGACGCCTCAGACCTTGCCATAGAAAATGCAAAAAAGAATGCCGCTCTAAACGGCGTGGCAGACAGGATGGAATTTTTATGCCGTGACGTGTTCGAGCTTCTGCCTGAATATATGGAAGAGGGCAGACAGTTTGACGTTGTCATCCTTGACCCGCCTGCCTTCACCAAATCCCGCGAATCTTTAAAAAATGCCATCAAAGGCTACAGGGAGATAAACCGCCGTGGCCTGCAGCTCGTAAAAAAAGGCGGATACTTCTGCACCTGTTCCTGCTCGCACTTCATGACCCGCGAGCTGTTTGAGAAAATGGTATCGGATGCCGCCAGGGACGCAAAGGTGCATCTTAAGCTTGTGGAGGCAAGAAATCAGGCTCCCGACCACCCCGTACTTTGGGGGGCCGACGAGACCTATTATCTGAAATTCTATATCTTTCAGATAGCGCCCGATTTTTAGGAATTCCTATTTGCAAATATGCCTATAATATGGTATATTTAGAGGATGATGAATAATGTAATATATTACGAAGATGAACTGAATGACGAGTTCTCTCCGGGCGGGATAACTCCAAGGCGTATAGACGGCTCATATAAGTATGGGGGAACATTTTTAAGACCCCTTGCAAGAGCCTTCATTTACCATTTTCTGGCAAAGATAATTGCTTTTTGTTACATGAAACTTACTTGGGGGCACAGGATCGTCGGAAGAAAAAAGCTTAAAACAGTAAAAGACACGGCTTTTTTTGTTTACGGCAACCATACGAACCAGATAGGAGATCCGCTTGTCCCCTCCATGATGAACTTTTTCGGGAGCACATATGTCATAGTTCATCCTGATAACGTCTCCATTCCGTATCTTGGCAGGATAACGCCTGCGCTTGGCGCCATCCCTCTGCCTGATGACAAGGAAGCCTTTAAAAATTACCGTAATTATTTAGATGACCTTGTAAAAAAGAAGAGGATGATAGCGATCTACCCCGAAGCCCACATCTGGCCGTATTATACACATATAAGGCCGTTCAGAAAGGAATCCTTTCATTACCCGGTCAGCTATGATAAGCCCTGCTTCTGTTTTACCAACACCTATCAGAAAAGACGCTTCAGAAAAAAGCCGAGGCTGGTGACATATATAGAAGGCCCCTTTTATCCGGATAAGTCACTTAAGCGGAACGAAGCCATAAAAGATCTTCGCGACCGCATATATGCGGCAATGGATGAGAATACAAAATATAACGATATAGAGATGATCAAATATATCAAAAAGACGGAGAAAGCAAATGAAGAGTGACAGCATCAACATACTGTTTTCGGGAAATGACAAGGTATTTGACGGCGTCCTTACATGCATGCTTTCCGCATTCAAAAGGACAAAGGACAAAAGACCGTTTCACATATACATCATGACCATGGATGTAAGCCATATAAAGCCGGAATATACTCCCATCTCACAGGAAAAATGCGATTTTTTAGACAGGGAGGCAAAAAGATACAATCCCTTAAATAAGGTCATAAGGCTTGATGTCTCAGACCTTTATGCAAAGGAATTTGCCGGCTCTCCAAACGAGCAGTGCTACTGTTCGCCTTACACGCTTTTAAGGCTTTTTATGGACATGATAGAGGATGCGCCGGACAAATGGCTCTACCTTGATGTGGATATCATGTTCAACCGCGATATCGCGCTTTTATATGATACAGACATAAAAGGGTATGAGTATGCGGCCGCAAGGGATCATTACGGCAAATATCTCATCCACCCCAACTACATAAATGCAGGAGTTCTTCTTTTCAACATGAGGGTCTGCAAAAAAACAGGCATCTTTAAAAAGGCAAGGCATCTTATAAAGACAAGGAAAATGCTCTTTGCCGACCAGGATGCCCTCTATCACAGCACCTTAAGAAAAAAGATGCTCCCGCAGCGTTTCAACGACCAGAAATTCTTACATAAGCATACCGTTATACGTCATTTTTCAAAAAGGCTGTTTTATCTGCCTTACCCGCACACCGACAACATTAAGCAGTGGCATGTATCGAAAATGTACCGCGTTTTCGGGTATGACGAATTTGATGATATTTTGAACGAATACCTGTACCTGAAAGGAAAATACGAGCATGAGACTGAGCCCGTTTAAAAGACCCAAAATAAAAGAGATAAGCAACGAGACGATAAATGTGTTTTACGCCTGTGATGACCACTACGTGAAATACATGTCCGTTTCGGTCGCATCCCTCGTAAAGACCGCATCCGATCGGCATACATATGCGGTGCATGTCCTGCATACGGATATCTCGCAGGAAAATCAAGAAAAACTTAAGACTCTTCAGACAGAAAATGTTTCAATCGATTTTATCGATGTCTCGCATCTGCTTGAAAAACTGAAAGATAATCTTGCATTAAGGGATTATTACACATCCACGACATATTTCCGCTTTTTCATCCCGGATCTTTTCCCGAACGTGAACAAAGCTATCTATATAGATGGTGACACCACGGTGCTTGATGACATCGCGGGGCTTTATCAGTATAACCTTGGCGACAATCTTGTCGGCGCCGTGCCCGAAATGGTAATGCGCTATCAGGATACCTTCGGAACCTATGCGGAAGAGGTATTGAACATCTCAAGGGCTGCATATTTCAATGCCGGTATAATGCTGATCAACTGCGATAAATTCAGGTGGGAATGGATATACAAAAAATTTGTCGAGCT
>CADAQV010000151.1 GCA_902790095.1 uncultured Lachnospiraceae bacterium
AGTGTAAGACTAATCGCAACATCTGTGCAAGTGGAAATAGGTGAAAGACTAAAATCCACTTCGCCCCCTTCAGAGTGGAAATAAACTTTTCACTTCAGCAACAAAAAAATCTAAAATAAAAAACAAAAAAATCATTGACAACGAAAAACAATCGGATTATAATTTCACAAAATGTCAATGAAGGCATCTTTTATTATTGTGATGAAGCAAGGGCGCTTCGGGTCTTACCCGGAGCGCCCTTTTTGGGTTTTTATCATCTGCTTACCGGAGGAAAGGAAAATGACTGAAGCATTTAATGAAATCAAGGAAAAAGGTCTTTATCGTCCCGAATTTGAACACGACAATTGCGGTATAGGCGCAATTATCGACATACAGGGACGCGCAGGTCACGGGCTTGTATGCGATGCACTGTCCATAGTCGAAAACCTGGAGAACAGGGCAGGCAAGGATGCGGAAGGCAAGACCGGAGACGGCGTCGGCATACTCACACAGATTCCCCATAAATTCTTTGCAAAAAAGCTGAAAAAAATGGGCATAACTCTTCCGGGCAGAAGGGGATACGGCGTAGGTATGTTTTTCTTTCCCCAGGGCGAGCTTGCCATGAGACAGGCAAAGTCCATGTTCGAGATAATCGTCAGAAAGGCAGGCCTTAAATTCATCGCATGGAGAAAGGTGGATACCGCCGAAGAAGTTCTCGGACAGAAGGCAAGGGAATGCATGCCCTGCATCTACCAGGCGTTCATCGAAAGACCCGAGGATGCAAAGACGGATATCGAGTTTGACAGAAAGCTTTACATCATAAGGCGTGAATTTGAACAGAGCAGCGCCGACACATATGTTCCTTCACTTTCCTGCAGGACCATAGTATACAAGGGCATGTTCCTTGTAGGCCAGCTCCGCACCTTCTTTACCGATCTTCAGGATGAAGATTACGAATCCGCAATAGCAATGGTACATTCGCGCTTTTCGACAAATACCATGCCAAGCTGGAACCGTGCGCATCCAAACCGCTTCATAGTGCACAACGGCGAGATCAACACCATAAAGGGAAATGCCGACAAGATGCTTGCGCGTGAAGAGACCATGCATACAGGCGCATTTTCGGATGAGGATCTTGCAAAGGTCCTTCCCGTTATCTCGCAAAGTGGTTCCGATTCCGCAATGCTTGACAATGTCTTGGAATTCCTTGTCATGAGCGGAATGGATATGGCTCTTGCAATGACAATAATGCTTCCCGAGCCCTGGGCACATAATGAAACTCTTACGCAGGAAGAAAGAGATTTCTACCAGTACTATGCGACTATGATGGAACCATGGGACGGTCCCGCATCCATCCTGTTTTCGGACGGCGATGTTATGGGCGCCATACTCGACCGCAACGGCCTGCGTCCTTCAAGATATTATGTGATGGATGACGGAAGGCTCATCCTTTCATCGGAAGTCGGCGTGCTCGAACTTGACGAGGCACACATTCTTAAAAAAGAGCGCCTGCATCCCGGCAAGCTTTTGATAGTCGACACAAAACAGAAGAGAGTCATCTCGGACGAAGAGATAAAGGAAAAGTATGCTCTCGGCAAGCCCTACGGCGAATGGCTCGACAGCAACATGATAGATCTTAAGGAACTGAAAATACCCAACAAAAAGGTTCCCGCAATAGACGGCGAATACCTTAAGAAGCTTCAGAAATCCTTCGGATACACATGGGAAAACTATCATGACAGCCTGCTTTCCATGGCATTAAACGGCACCGAGGCGATCGGTTCAATGGGTATAGATACGCCCATAGCCGCTCTTTCAAAGGAATATCAGCCGCTGTTCTACTATTTCAAGCAGCTCTTTGCCCAGGTAACCAACCCGCCCATCGATGCGCAGCGTGAAGAGATAGTAACATCAAGAACCGTATATGTTGGCAAGAACGGAAACCTTTTGGAGGAAAAACCCGAAAACTGCCGCGTACTTAAGATAGACAACCCCATCCTTTCGGACCTTGATCTTTTAAAGATCGAAAACATGAACAGGGAAGGCTTTAAGGTAAGACAGGTCTCAACCCTCTTTTACAAGGGAACGCCCATGGCAAGAGTCCTCAGGAAGCTTTTCGTGGAGGTCGACAGAGCATACAAAGAAGGCGCGAGCATCCTCATCCTTTCGGACAGAGGCGTGGATGAAAACCATGTTGCGCTTCCTTCACTGCTTGCCGTCTCGGCCGTGCACAAGCACCTTGTAGAGACCAGAAAATGCACAGCCATGTCGCTCATCCTCGAATCGGCAGAGCCAAGAGAGGTACATCATTTTGCGCTCCTTTTGGGATACGGCGCAAGCGCGATAAATCCTTATCTTGCACATGCTTCAATCGCTCAGCTTACAAAAGAGGAACTGCTTGACAAGGATTACTATGCCGCAGTTGATGACTATGACAAGGCAGTACTTTTCGGAATCGTAAAGATAGCATCCAAGATGGGTATTTCCACCGTCCAGTCATATCAGGGCAGCAAGATATTCGAGGCTCTCGGTATTTCGGAAGATGTTATAAAAGAATACTTCCCCGGAACCGTAAGCCGCGTAGGCGGTATAACCTTAAAGGATATCGGCGAGAACATCGACAGGCAGCACAGCCGCGCATTCGATCCCCTTGGACTTCCCGTAGACCTTGAACTTACCGCGACAGGCCGCCACAAGAGCAGAAGTCAGGGCGAAAAGCACAGATACAATCCCAAGACCATTCATATGCTTCAGCTTTCCACAAGAGAAGGCGATTATGAAAAGTTCAAGACCTACACAGAAATGGTTGACGGCGAGGATACAGGATATTTAAGAAGCCTTCTTGATTTTGATTTCCCGGCTGAAGGAATCGATATTGCAGAGGTCGAAAGCGAAGAAGAGATCGTAAAGAGATTTAAGACCGGCGCCATGTCATACGGCTCCATCTCCGAGGAAGCGCATCAGACTCTTGCCATAGCAATGAACCACCTTCACGGAAAATCAAACAGCGGTGAAGGCGGCGAGAGCGAAGAGAGAATCCTTTCCGCAGGTACCGCAAACGACAGAAGCTCTGCAATAAAGCAGGTAGCAAGCGGAAGATTCGGCGTTACCGAAAGATATCTCATAAGCGCAAAAGAAATACAGATAAAGATGGCACAGGGCGCAAAGCCCGGTGAAGGCGGTCACCTTCCCGGCAAAAAGGTATATCCCTGGATCGCCAAGACAAGACATTCGACTCCGGGAGTCAGCCTTATATCACCCCCTCCTCATCATGATATTTATTCGATAGAAGACCTGGCTCAGCTCATATATGATCTTAAATGCGCAAACAAAAATGCGCGCATTTCCGTAAAGCTCGTGTCCGAAGCCGGAGTCGGAACCGTTGCTGCGGGCGTAGCCAAGGCCGGTGCCGGCGTTATCCTTATTTCGGGATACGACGGTGGTACCGGTGCGGCACCGCTTTCATCAATACATAACGCAGGCCTTCCTTGGGAGCTCGGCCTTGCAGAGACACATCAGACGCTTGTCGCAAACGGCCTCAGAGACAGAGTAGTTATTGAAACCGACGGAAAGCTCATGAGCGGCAGGGATGTTGCAATAGCGGCAATACTCGGCGCAGAGGAATTCGGTTTTGCGACCGCTCCTCTTATTACAATGGGCTGCGTAATGATGCGTGCCTGCCAGTCTGATACATGCCCCATGGGTATCGCTACACAAAACCCCGAGCTTAGAAAGCGCTTTGCCGGAAAGCCCGAATATGTAGAAAACTTCATGCTCTTTATAGCAAGACAGCTTCGTGAGATCATGAGCAGACTTGGCGTCAGAACAGTAACGGAACTTGTCGGAAAAACAGAGTTTTTGAAGATAAAGGAAATGCCCGCGGGCGAAAGAAAGGGCATGGACCTTTCAAAGCTTTTGATGCAGGCACCGGGCACAGATCTTTCTCACAGACCGGAAAGCATGTATGATTTCGGCCTTGAAAAGACAAAGGATGAAAAGGTGCTCCTTGCAAGCACGGATGTTAAAAACGCTGTGGAAAAGGGCGGAAAGGCAAGTGTTTCCGTACACCTTCGAAGCGTGGACAGAACCTTTGGTACCCTTCTTGGAGCAGAGATAACAAGGCGTCATCCCGAAGGACTTGAAGAAGATGCCATAACAGTAAACTGCACAGGATCCGGCGGACAGAGCTTCGGCGCATTCATCCCCCGCGGCCTTACGCTCAGACTTTCGGGCGATTCAAACGATTACTTTGGCAAGGGCCTTTCGGGCGGAAAGCTTGTCGTTACGGCGCCTGCGGGAGCAAAGTACGATCCAAGAGAAAACATCATCATAGGAAACGTTGCTTTGTACGGAGCAACATCCGGTAG
>CADAQV010000152.1 GCA_902790095.1 uncultured Lachnospiraceae bacterium
ATAGCAGAAAACAGAATCAAGATGCTTGAAAAGACAAAGAAGATGATGACTCTTGACAGTCTTTTCACAAAGATCCAGGAAGAGAACATCAAGGAATTAAACATTGTCGTAAAGGCAGACGTTCAGGGTTCTGTGGAGGCTGTGAGACAGTCGCTTGAAAAGCTTTCAAACGAAGAGGTCGCAGTCAGAGTCATCCATGGCGGCGTAGGTGCCATCAACGAATCTGACGTTACGCTTGCTTCTGCATCAAATGCCATCATCATCGGATTCAATGTACGTCCCGACGCTACGGCTAAATCCATCTCCGAAAGAGACAATGTCGATATCAAGCTCTACAGCGTTATCTATCAGGCTATCGCAGATGTTGAAGCTGCCATGAAGGGTATGCTCGACCCTGTATTTGAAGAGAAGGTCATCGGCCATGCCGAGATCAGAATGCTCTTCAAGGCTTCAGGAGTCGGTATGATCGCGGGATCTTACGTAACGGACGGCGTTATCCAGAGAGGCTGCAAGGTACGTATCTTCCGTGACGGAGAAAAGATCTTTGAAGGTGCGCTTGCATCTCTTAAGCGTTTCAAGGATGACGTTAAGGAAGTCAAGGAGAAGTTTGAGTGCGGTCTTGTATTCGACGGATTCTCTGACTTTGCAGAACTTGATACCGTGGAAGCTTATACTATGGTAGAGGTTCCCAGGTAGAAAAACTTTGCCGCCCGGACAAAGGAGAAGATAAATTGAGAAAGAACAGTATAAAAAACATAAGGATAAACAGCGAGGTGTTAAAGGCGCTTACCGTCATCATCAGGGATGAGGTAAAGGACCCTCGCATCCATCCCATGACATCCGTCACAGAGGCGGATGTCACGCCGGACCTCAAATACTGCAAAGTATATGTATCGGTGCTGGGAAATGATGAGGATAAAAAAAGGACCATGGAAGGGCTTAAAAGTTCTGCGTCCTTTATTAGGGGCTGCCTTGCGCATACCGTTAACTTAAGGAACACGCCCGAGCTCACATTTATCCTTGACCGGTCAATGGAATACGGTTCAAGGATGTCAAAGATGATAGATGAGGTTATCAGGCAGGATGAGATGAGGGCTGCCGAAAGGGGTGAGAGCACCGATGAGAATCAGTGATCACCTTGAAGGCGTTAAGACCGTATCTATATTCGGACATGTAAGACCCGACGGGGACTGCATCGGTTCGACTCTTGCGCTTACGCACTATCTTAAGGAAAACTATCCGGATATAGATACAAAGGTCTTTTTGGAAGGGTTTTCGTCGCATTTTAACATTATCCCGGGGACAGAGCTTGTGGAAAAGCATTTTTATAACGGGCAGGACACCGATCTTTGCATTATTCTTGATGTATCGGTACCAGACCGCGTGGGTGCGGGCGGGTGTGAGTGCCTTAAAAATGCACGCCGCTCTCTATGCATAGATCATCATATAAAAAGCGGATATGAGCTTTGCGGCACCAATATCATAGAGTCCGACTTCGGCTCCGCAAGCGAGCTTTTGATGACTCTAATGGATAAAGATAAGATAAGCAGGAATACAGCCATCTGCCTTTATCTCGGAATAGCTCACGATACCGGCGTATTTCAGTTTTCGGCGACAACACCGGACACATTAAAAAGAGTAGCTTTTCTTCTTGAAAAGGATATTCCTTTTTCGGATATCATCCAGAGTACCTATTATTGCCGCACATACAATCAGGTGAGGGCAACGGGAGCCGTTATGACAGGCTCAAAGACCGCCTTTGACGGCAAGGTAATATACGGATATCTGACATATGACGACATGAAGACCTACAAGGTCAATTCCCTTGAAATGGACGGTATAGTTGATGCCTTAAGGGAATACGACGAGTGTGATGTGGCCATATTCATGTATCCTTTAAGAGACAGCTATAAGCTTTCCTTAAGATCAAAAAAGATAGTTGATGTCAACAAGGTCTGCAATGCTTTCGGCGGCGGAGGCCATGTAAGGGCTGCGGGCTGCCAGCAAAAGGGAGACCCTGAAGCCATCATAAAAAATGTACTTGAAGAGATCGGAAAACAGCTTTGATATGGACGGAATGATAGGTATCTACAAGGAAAAGGGATATACGAGCCATGATGTGGTGGCAAGGATGCGCGGTATCCTTAAGATCAAAAAGATCGGCCATACCGGAACGTTGGACCCGGAGGCGGAAGGAGTGCTTCCTGTTGCCATAGGCGCCGCCACAAAGCTTTGCGATATGTTTTCGGACAGATCTAAGACATACAGGGCAGTGATAAGGCTTGGCATCTCGACAGATACGGAGGATATGACGGGCACGGTAACGGCCGAAGATGAAAACTGGAAAGGCCTGACAGATGAAAAGATCATTTCCGCGGTAGATTCGTTTGCAGGCGAATATGAGCAGATACCTCCCATGTATTCGGCACTGAAAGTCGACGGTCACAAGCTTTACGAATATGCAAGGAAAGGCATAGAGATAGAAAGAAAGCCCAGGCTTCTTACCATCTACGATATCAAAACAACATCTATAGATCTTCCTTTGGTCTCAATAGAGGTGACATGTTCAAAGGGCACCTATATCAGAACACTTTCAAAGGATATAGGGGCAAAGCTTTCATGTAACGCCTGCATGCAGAGCCTCCTTAGAACAAGGGTATCGGATTTTTGCATGGAGGATGCCATAACTCTTGCAGAGCTTGAAAAAATAAGAGACGAAGGCAGACTGGCAGAGTATATAAAGCCTGTTTATGATATATATTCATTCCTTGACAGTGCTTTGGCTCTTGAGGCGGCAAACAAAAGGCTTATAAACGGTAATTCCATACCGGCCGAATATGTAAGTATCACCGAAAAGGGAACGGGCGATGGCTGCCTTACGGGAGATTTTACCGGGTGCGTCAGGATGAGCGATCATTTGCACAGTTTCATCGGCATATACAGGTACAGCAAGGATACGGATGAATATATCCCCGAAAAGCTGTTTTTCGTAAATAACGGCGGGAGCAACAGGTAAGTGGAGATAATCACGGATATAGACGGTGTAAGACCCGATAAAAAAAGAAAAAGTCTTATTACTCTCGGCAAATTCGACGGTGTCCATGTTGGGCACAGGATGCTTTTTGAGTATTTAAGAAAAGAAAAGAAAACAGAAAATATAATAGCATTTACCTTCGACATAAGGATCAGGAAGGCGCTTGATTCGGGCGCTGAAAAAAGCATTTATGACCGCGATGAAAAGCAAAGACTCATTGAAAAACAGGGAGTCGATATTCTCATCGAATGCCCGTTCACGGATGAGATAAGGTCCATGGAGCCCGAGACATTCGTAAAGGAGATACTGGTAAAGCGTCTTAACACCTGTCTTATAGTCATAGGAGATGATTTCCATTTCGGCTACAAAAGACGCGGCGATGCTGCGCTGCTTAAAAAAATGTCCTCCGAATGCGGATACAGGTTCGTGAGTGTAGACAAGCTTAAGGATGAGGGAGAAGAGATAAGTTCGACTCTTATCAGGGAGCTTCTTATAAAGGGCGATATCGAAAGGGCAAACAGACTTTTGGGAGAACCCTATCATATAACGGGCGAAGTGTTAAAGGGAAAGATGCTCGGCCGCAAGATCGGTTTTCCGACCGCAAACCAGACCATAGGTGAAGAAAAGCTCACACCGCCTTACGGCGTGTATGCTTCGACGGTCCTTGCAGACGGTAAGACCTATGAGGCGGCGCTGGCTTTTTATCAGATCAAAGGCTATCAGGATTCATGGGATCGTTGTTTTGAATTGTGGGGGAGAATCACGAAGCGAGAAACCATCGTTGCGGGTGTCAGTCACAGCGCAGCGGTTTTGAATGATGGAAGAGTTGTTGCAAAAGGATGGAATAAGTATAGTCAATGCGATGTTGGCAGATGGGGAAACATAGTTGCTGTTGCCGCCGGGGAAGCTCACACGGTTGGTCTCCAGGAGAATGGGTATGTTGTTGCTGTCGGTTATAACAAGTCGGGGGCTTGTGATGTTTATGAATGGTCAGACATTGTCAGCATTGCAGCCAATGGCAATCACACCATTGGACTCCGTGCAGATGGAACTGTCGTTGCAACCGGTGCCAACCGCGACGGCAGGTGCGATGTGTCCGAATGGACAGATATCATTGCGGTGTCTTGCGGAGAAGAACATACTGTTGGATTAAAAGCAGATGGTTCTGTTGTCGCTGCTGGAAACAATGAATATGGACAGTGTGATGTGTCCGATTGGTCGAATATCATTCAGCAGGCTCTCCACAAAGGCGTCTCCGTCGTCCCGAAAACAGAAAAGCGCGCTATCGTGAAAACGACGGTTTCCTG
>CADAQV010000153.1 GCA_902790095.1 uncultured Lachnospiraceae bacterium
TTAATGTTCTTATAGATTATTCAAAGGACGAAGCAACCCTCCAGTATCCTGTAGAGCCGATTAAGAATAATAGTGCAATGCTTGGTGCTGTTGTAAGCCTTAAAGATGATGATGACATCCTTTTCAAAGGCGTCGGGGACCATTTGGAGATCTGGGACCGCGAAACATGGGAAAAATATGACGCGGGCTTTTCAATTGCAGAAGGAAGCAAATCATTTGCTTCGCTTGGTTTATAAAAATGATCGAATTCGAACATGTTCCGGTTTTGTTTCATGAAACGGTAGACAGCCTTAAGGTCTGCAAAGACGGCATATATGTCGACGGTACGCTCGGAGGCGCCGGCCATGCCTCTTTGGTATGCAGTCGTCTTGAAGGCGGAAGGTTCATAGGCATAGACCAGGACATAGAAGCTATAGAAAGTGCTGCGAAAAGGCTTGAGCCCTTTAAAGACAAGGTAACAATAGTAAAAAGCAATTACGAAAACATGTGCCGGGTCTTAGATGACCTTGGCATAGACAAGGTGAACGGCATAATGCTTGACCTTGGCGTCTCATCCCATCAGCTTGATGATGCGGACAGGGGCTTTTCCTACAGATATGACGCACCTCTCGACATGAGAATGGACAGGGATGCTTCTCTTTCGGCCTACGACATAGTAAACACCTATTCAAAGGAAGAGATCTTAAAGATCATAAGAGATTACGGAGAAGAAAAGTTTGCGGGCCTGATAGCCGCAAATATCTGCAAAGAGAGGGAAAAGAAACCCATTAAGACCACATTCGAGCTTCTTGAGATCATCAGAAAGTCGATGCCCGTAAAGGCGCAGATAGCATCCGGCCACCCCGGAAAAAGAACCTTTCAGGCTATAAGGATCGCCTGCAACAGAGAGCTTGAAGTTCTGGAAAATTCCATAGACGGAATGATAGACAGACTCTTGCCGGGCGGAAGGCTCTCTATAATAACATTTCATTCATTGGAAGACAGGATAGTAAAAAACGCCTTTAAAACGGCCGAAAACCCCTGCATATGTCCCCCGAATTTCCCGGTGTGCATGTGCGGCAGAAAACCAAAGGGCTTTGTGGTGACAAGAAAGCCCATCCTTCCCTCAAAAGAGGAAGAAGAAACAAACCCCCGCTCAAAAAGCGCTAAATTAAGAGTGTTTGAAAGAACATAAACTGTTCTTATCAAAAGAAAGGAGGAGCACATGGCGGAAAAGAGACTTGTAAACGAAGCTGTTGCAAAGCAGCAGAGAAGAAGATATTACAATTATGACGTTGAGATCCAGGGAAATGCGGTCCGCAAGGCTCTTCCCGAAATACTTCCCGAGCAGCAGCCCCAAAGGAAGCGCGCCACAAAGGAAGAAATAGAAGCTGCCCAGAGAGAGGCAAACGAAAGAGCATTCGGTATCGGTTCTTTCATCCTTACAATGGCTGCGGTGGCATTTGTTTGCTTTGCTCTTTTTTTGTATCTTGGAGAACGCGGTGAGCTCCATTCTCACACAAAGGTCATCAAGACATTAAATACAGAGCTCAACGAAAAGACCATGCTCAACGACAACAGGCTCACGGCCATAGAAGCAGGCATAGATTACACAGATATCTACAATCGTGCACTTAACGAACTTGGCATGACTTTCCCCGGAAAGGATCAGGTGCTTTGGTTTACATCTACAGAAAGCGAATATATAAGTCAATATGAAGAAATACCACAGAGCAGATAGATTGCGCGACAAAAAAAGAAAAGGCCGGGTGATGGGCCTGTCCAAAACAATGGGCGATCAGAAGATGGTTGTGGCAATTTACAAGAGAACTGTGCGTACACAGATGGGAGAAAAGCTGGCATGGCTCTTTTTATGGGCCGTGCTGGCTTTGATCGTTTTAGGAGTTGTCATTTTCAGGATAACAACAAAAGATTATTCCGAATATGCGGTAAAGGTCCTTAACAATTACACCTACGCCACATCGGAACTTGAAGCTCCAAGAGGAACCATCACAGACAGAAACGGAAGCGTTCTGGCTTATTCGGAGACATACTATCTCCTTATCCTTGAACCCAAGAATCTCCTTGACGAAAACTGCTACGAGACCACAGTCTATGCCCTTTGCAAGACCCTGGGCCTTGACAGGGAAAGGCTTGAGGCCACCTTAAAGGGCAAGGATTCAAACGGCGACGATCTGTCCGAAAAGAATTATTACAGATACCGCGAAGAAGACGGCAAGACACTCTTAAAAGTTACCGAAGCGCAAAGAGTGGCATTTAACGATCTTAAATCCGCTGTAAATGTCGGAAACAAAAAGAAAAAGGGCGAGGCCCTGAAAGAAATGTACGGCTTTACGGACGAGGAATGGGCTGATTATAAAAAGGAACATGAAAACTATAACTCCTTCCAGATCCAGGGAGCATATTTTGAAAAACAGTTCAAGAGAGTATATCCCTACAATTCGCTCGGCAGCAAGGTAATAGGCTATTACACCGGAGGCGCCAGCACGGGTATAGAAAACTATTACTCCGAATACCTTACCGGTGTAGAAGGAAAGAGCTATTCCTACCTTGACGGCGACTACAACGTTTCCACAAAGATCGTGGATGAGGTCAGAGGAAATACCGTTGTTTCCACGATAGATATGAACATCCAGAAGATAGTTGAGGATGCCATCGCAAATTACCTCAAATTCTGGAAGGCCGAAAACGTTGCCATAATGGTAGTAGATCCCAACAACGGCGAGATACTTGCCATGGCGGATGACAAGACATACGATCCGAATCAGCCTGTCACATATCCCGAAGGCATCACGGCAGAGATATTCGAGAAGCTCGATAAAAAAGAGCAGGAAAAGGTGATAGAGGAAATGTACGGCGTTCAGAGGCTTTTCTGCACCACAAGCCCCTACGAGCCCGGTTCCATTTTCAAGCCCATCACTATAGCGTCTGCCTTAGAAGAAGCTGCCATAGATGAGGATGACACCTTCGAATGCTACGGCGCACTGCATGTAAGAGGCTATAACATCAGGTGCCACAATAGAGAAGGTTGCGGGGAGCTTGACGTTTTCGGAACACTTGAGGAATCCTGCAACGTATCACTTATGCAGGTCGCATTCCGTCTCGGAAGCGAAAACTTTGACAAATACTTCAAACGCTTCGGCTTCGGTTCAAAGGTAGGCATTGACCTGCCCGGCGAAGAAGGCTGCGAAGGCGTTGTATTTAAAGATTACACAAAGGAAACAGAACTTGAACTTGCCACAAGCTCCTTCGGACAGGGCTTTGCCTGCACGATGGTACAGATGGTCGGCGCATTCTCTTCGCTTGTAAACGGCGGATATTACTATGTTCCCCACGTTATGAAAGAGATCGTCTCCGCAGACGGCGGACTTGTAACGACATATGATGATTCGGCTAAATATACGACCATCAGCAGCGTTACGAGCGAATACATGAAGCAGGCGCTGTTTTCGGTAGTGGAAAAAGGTACCGCAGGCTTCGTAAAGATTCAGGGCTATGACATTGGCGGAAAGACCGGTACCGCAGAGCGTTCGCCCCGTGGCAACGACGAATGGGTGGCTTCGTTTATTTCCGCAGCACCCATAGAAAATCCCAAGCTTGTTGTATATGCCGTTGTCGACAGATGCAACGACCCGGATTGGTACAATTCGAGCAAGCCTGCGCAGGATCTTTCAAAGCTCGTATGGAGCAAGCTTCTTCCCTATTACAACGTTCAGTCAGATCTTACCGAATATGATTACCTGATACCCGAGGAAGCAGAAAGCATTCCTTATGACAACAATTATGCACCGATAATAGAAGAAACAGAAAGCGAGACAGAGTCGGAGACCGAAAGCGAAACGGAGTCGGAAAGCGAGACAGAGCCTGAACCCGAAATAGGACCTGTGGATCCTACGCCCGAAGTTCCCGAAACTCCCGAACCTGCGCCTGTGGATCCTGCGCCTGTGGATCCTGCACCCGTAGATCCCGCACCGGTGGACCCCGCGCCTGTGGACCCCGCACCCGTAGATCCCGCACCTGTAGACCCCGCGCCTGTGGATCCCGCACCTGTGGATCCCGCGCCCGTAGATCCCGCGCCTGTGGATCCCGCACCCGTAGATCCTGCGCCTGAAGTTCCCGAAAGCACGGAGGCGTATGTTGTAAGCATAGAAGCGGGAGTTAACGGCACATATGCAGCCGGATATACACTTACCGGAGCAGATTTTACGGTCGTCGCACACTACAGCGACGGAAATACTGTTGTAAATCCCGACGGATATTACGCAACGCCGCTTTTGCTCTCGGTAGGTGAAAATTACGTTACAGTGGTATTTGGCG
>CADAQV010000154.1 GCA_902790095.1 uncultured Lachnospiraceae bacterium
GAGAAAGAGTAAAGGGCACCTATGTTTCCGACGGAGATGAAGGTGAGGTAGAATTAAAAGCAGGTATGGGAAATATTTCCTTAAGCTGGTAAAACTACTACATAATGGTAGACTTTATGACCGGACCACAAGATGTAGATCTTTGGCCCGGTCTTTTTATTTCCGAAAGCTTTGAAAAGCCTTGAAAATACGCGCCTTAGACTTGCGGGAAGCTTGGCTTTGTGTTAAAATATCCATTTGTGAATGATAAACTGCGTATGCAGATAAAGGAGGCAACAAAATGGCAGAAGATGCTAAAAAAACAGGCGGATGGCGCGCCAATAAATGGGTCAGAGCGGCTATTCCGGCATTACTCTTACATTGCAGTATAGGTACTGTTTACTGCTGGTCAATTTTTTCGCAGGAGATAGCCGATTATATAGGTTATTCCAAGGGCGCGACCGAATGGGCATTTTCTTTTGCCATATTCTTCCTCGGAATGTCAGCTGCATTCCTTGGTAATATAGTAGAGAAGGATATTCACAAATCCTCACTTATTGCGACAATATGCTTTGCCGCAGGATTGTTCCTTACCGGATTCTTTATCCGTTTCGGCGGTATCAATCAGCATAATCCCGTTGCTCTCATAGGAATATATGTAAGCTACGGATTTATCATGGGTGTAGGACTCGGTACCGGATATCTTTCACCTGTAAAGACTCTTATGCTTTGGTTTAAGGACCGTAAGGGTCTTGCAACCGGTCTTGCCGTTGCGGGCTTCGGCGGCGCAAAGGCTATCGCCAGCCCCATAATGGAATGGCTTCAGCCCAAGTTCGGAACAAGCGCAATGTTCTATATCCTTGCAGTTGTTTACTTCATTATGATGTTCATCGGACATCTTCTTTTAAAGAAGCCCGAAGGATGGCATGAGCCTGCAAAGAAGGACAAGAGCGAAGGTATCATCGCAACCATCAAGACAAAGGGTTGGGCAAACTACATCGGTATATGGGTAATGTTCTATATCAACATCACCTGCGGCCTTGCGCTTATTTCTCAGGAAAAGATGATCGTAAAGTGCATCGGTCTTGCTGCTTTTGCAGGTGTTATCTCCACCTTCTCGGCTATCTTCAACGCCGGCGGACGTCTTGGATTCTCCGCATGGGCAGACAGCTTAAAGGACAGAAACACTATCTACAAGCTCATCTTTATAATATCGATCGCCCTTACAGGCATCGTTATCGTGACAAACGGTATCCAGAACGCTGCCTCATCTTCAGCTGACGGTCTTGCAGTTGCATCACCCGTCCTTGTGGCTCTCGTTCTCGCACTTATCCTTATGGTCAACGCAGGATACGGCGGTGGTTTCTCCAACGTACCCACACTTCTGTCAGACCACTACGGAATGGGTAACATCAGTGCCATCCACGGAATCACTCTTTCGGCATGGGCTTTCGCAGGTCTTACCGGAAACCAGATGGCAACCTTTATCGTAAATCACTTCGGAACCTCCGAGAACGTGATCATTGACGGCAAGACAGTTGCTGTTAACCCCACAGGTTATCAGTACGTTCTTTACGCCACCATCGTTTTATATATAATTGCCCTTATAATGTCACTCTTCCTTGTAAAGAAGAGTGGCAAGGCAGCACAGTAATCAGGTATTTTAGTACCAAAAAAGCTCCCGGCCTTTCGGCCGGGATTTTTGTTTTATAACCAACTTTACAGCTTCGAATACCCAAAGCCGTTTACGAGTGCCTCAAGGCGCTGGCCCTGGGCGCACATCACACAGTTCTCGCGCTTGTATGCGGCGTAGCTTGGAATGTCGCGCGCGGTGAAGATGGAATTAACATCAAGGCCTGCGCATTTGTTTACGGCGCTGAATACGGCCGAGATGGCGCATACGGTGCCGCCGTAGTACAATACGGAATCTATGGCCTGAAGGATGGTCTTTCCGGATGTGATGGAATCTGTAAGAAGAAGAGCACGCATGCCTTTTACCATGCGCTGTTTGTTGTCTCTGAACATCATCTGCCCGAGTGAATCCACCTCGGGTGTGATGACAGAGATATTTGTTCCGTAATTTACTGCTCTGTTGTCTTTTGTGAGTTCTTCGGCCATGAAGGCACCTATAAGGCTCGTCTCATCCAGACATACTATGGTGTCTATGGGCATAGAGAGCTTGTAAGCTTCGGAAAGCGCTTTTGCCGTGACCATGGCATTATGATGCCTGCATTTTACGGTCGACATATCAATGTATGTATTGATGTGGGAGTTCTGCGTAGCAAAATGGCCGTGCATTATCTTGATACGGGCCTCCCTGTTCTGAGAAGATCTAAGGTCTACCAGTCTTTCATCCATTTTCGTATTCCTCCTTATTGTTTGGAAAAACTTACTCTGTTATTATATATCACTTTGTATCTTCCATCAACTAAAAAACATATAAAATCTGTTGTCTATCCGCTCAAACGGGCATATAATATATGCGGAGGACTTGCCATGATATACAAAACGATCGACCACTTGGACCTTGTACAGACGGCGGAAAGCGGCCAGACATTCAGGTGGATAAAGGAAGAAAAAGGATATATAATACCCGCATTCTCAAAAGAACTGTATATAGAGCAGAACGGCGACCGCTTCCTCCTTTCGTGCACGGAGGCAGAGTGGGAAAGCACATGGCTGGAATACTTTGACATAGCAACTGATTACGGCCATGTGGAGGATGTGATCGAAAAGTGCGGTGATGCACATCTAAAAGCCTGCCGGAAAAAGGGGAACGGAATAAGGATACTGCGTCAGGACCCTTGGGAGATGATCGTCACCTTCATGATATCACAGAACAACAACATTCCAAGGATCACCGGCAGCGTACGAAAAATATGCGAGCGTTTCGGGCGTGAGACGGGCGGCAGGGTCCATGCCTTCCCGCAGCCTCTCGACGTTCCAAGCGGAAGCTTTTATGATAAAGACTTAGGGCTTGGTTACAGAAGCGAATACCTTGAGCTGATGTTCGAATATGCAAGGGAGCATGAGGGATTTACAGAAGCATTAAAGAGTCTTTCACCGGAGGGCTGTAAGAATGCGCTAAAGGCCCACAAGGGCATCGGTGAAAAGGTTGCTAACTGCATATGCCTTTTTGGCTTCCACCATACAGAAAGCTTTCCGGTGGATACACATGTAAAACAGCTTTTGGAAAAGTATTATCCAAATGGTCTTGACCTAAGCCCCTATAAAGGCTTTGCCGGAATAATCCAGCAATACCTGTTCTACAATGAGATACATGCATGATCCGGACTTCGTGTCAATGCCCTGACTGTACCCTTTTGTATCATACCTGAAACAGACGGGAATATATTACATTAGTCTTGTCTGCGGAAGGGTACTTAAGAAAGGGGCAGAACATGAGAGACAACAAACCTGTGGCAAAAAAGCTGCGGTCAGACGGTAAAACGCCTGCCGCAGCTTCTTTTTTTATAAAAGACAGCATTAAGAAGGATGCTCCGGTAGAAAGATCCGCGTCTCCGGAAGAAATATTTACGCATCCGGCACAAATACGTCCTTCAAAAGAATATATGAAATACGTTCGAATCGCAATAGCCCACAAGGGGCTTAGACACCGTTAATGATCCTGACCTTCCGCAGATAAAACAGACCGGGTAAAAAACTTTTGGCGGCCGACTCTGCAGGCACTGCACTGCCGGCAAAAGATCTTTGCCCGGTTCCCCTTAAAAAAAATACCTATGAAAATGCTCTGAACACACTCTCCAAAACTCTGACATCCAGCGGGTTATCCTCCGATTCGAAGGTGCAGAAGAATTCCCGGCCGAGCCGATAGCCGACCTTCTCATACATGGCCATCTTTGAAAGCGCATTGCGGCAATATTCGGGATTCTGCATCATGCCGAAATGCTCATAATAGCAGACTGTACGCTCCCTTGAATCAAGAATGGTGAAATCCGGGTGGACCGTGACTCCCCCGAGGACAAGCTTCTCCTCATAGTGATATGGGATACCCATGTGATAAAGCTTATCGGCTATTATCTTCTCGCTTTTGGACCGTACGCGCTCTTCATTTTCAGTCATAAATGCCGATATATCTGAATTAATACCCTTTTGATCATACGGAGCAGTGAGCCACTTTTTTATATATTCTTCGCGTGGCAGTACATACGGTGTGACAAGCTCTTTTCTGACCTTTCTAAGTATCTCGTAAGGCCTGCTCAGCGCATCATACATTACCATAGCGCTGCGTTCGGCACCGAGACGGGCAAGAGCTTCAAGTTCATTTAATAGTGAATATGCTTCTTTCAGAAAGGCTCCGTCATACTCTGC
>CADAQV010000155.1 GCA_902790095.1 uncultured Lachnospiraceae bacterium
AGGTAGTTGATCTTCCCGGAATCTATTCCATGTCGCCTTACACAAATGAAGAGATAGTGTCAAGAAGGTTCGTCCTCGATGAAAAGCCTTCTGCCATAATCAACATCCTTGACGCCACCAACTTAGAGAGAAATATGTACCTCACCATGCAGCTTATGGAGCTTGACATCCCCATGGTCATCGCCCTTAACATGATGGATGAGGTGATAGGAAACGGCGGCGCGGTATACATAAACCTGTTTGAAAAGCTGATGCAGGTCCCTGTGGTCCCCATATCGGCGGCAAAGGGACAGGGCATTGAAGAGCTTGTTTCCCACGCCGTTCATGTGGCAAGATATGAGGAAAAGCCGGGCAGGACCGATTTTTGTGAAAAGGACGATCACGGCGGCGCCGTGCACAGAGCCGTTCATGCCGTCATGAGCATCATAGAAGATCATGCGGAGAATGCTCACATTCCCGTAAGATTTGCGGCAAGCAAGCTTATTGAGGGCGATGAGCTCGTCATGGAAGAGCTTTGCCTTGACGATGCCGAAAAAGAGACGGTCGAAAAGATCGTTTCACAGATGGAAAAAGAGCGCGGCCTTGACAGGGCTGCAGCCATGGCGGATATGCGATTTACTTTTATCCGCAAGCTTTGCGATCAGGCGTTAAAAAGACCAAAGGAGAGTAAGGAGCATATAAGGAGCCGCAAGCTCGACAATATATTTACCGGAAAGTGGACCGCCATACCGGCATTCATCGGAATCATGGCTATGGTCTTCTTCCTTACCTTCAATGTTTTCGGAAAAGTTCTGCAGGAACTTCTTGAAAACGGCATAGGTGCTCTTACGGATATCGTAAGCGAAAGGCTGACCGCTGCAGGCGTATCGGACGTAGTATATTCCCTTGTGATAGAAGCGGTATTTACGGGAGTCGGGGCGGTCTTAAGCTTTGTGCCGATAATAGTGATCCTTTATTTCTTCCTGTCAATGCTTGAAGACAGCGGATACATGGCAAGAGTTGCCTTTTTTATGGACAAGCTTTTAAGAAAGCTCGGCCTTTCGGGCAGAAGCATAGTGCCCATGCTTATAGGCTTTGGCTGCAGCGTGCCGGCTGTGATGGCCACAAGGACGCTTCCATCGGACCGCGACAGGAAAATGACCCAGCTTTTGATACCCTTTATGAGCTGCAGCGCAAAAATGCCCATATATGCTTTCTTTTCGGCGGCATTTTTCCCTGATATCGCGGGGCTTGTCATGATACTTTTGTACCTTATCGGTATAGTGATGGCAATACTTGTGGCGCTTATCGGCAAGAATACCGCATTTAAGGGAGAGGCTGTTCCCTTTGTTATGGAACTTCCGAATTACAGAAGGCCCGGGCTTAAAAACGTTTTAAGACTCATGTGGGACAAGGCAAAGGATTTCCTTCAAAGAGCCTTTACGGTCATCTTTATAGGTACCATAATCGTCTGGGCTTTGCAGCATTTTGATATGAGATTCAATATGGTGGCAAATCAGGAAGACAGTATCTTGGCGCTTCTTGCCGGCGTCCTTGCACCCATCTTTATTCCGCTTGGCTTTGGAAGCTGGAAGATGGTGACATCCCTCATATCGGGCTTTCTTGCAAAGGAAAGCGTTGTGTCCATGCTGACAGTGCTGTACGGAGGCGTAGCCGGCCTTCAGGAGGCTATAAGCCCCGCAGTGGCATTTTCGTTTCTTGTATTCTGCCTGCTCTACACGCCCTGCGTTGCTGCGGTCGCCGCGGTAAGAAGAGAAGGCGGCAGAATAGCTGCCCTTAAAATGGTACTGTTCCAGTGCGCGGTGGCATGGGTCGTGGCATATTTAGTGCGTCTCATAGGACTTCTTGTTACCGGCGCTTAAGAACTCTAAGTGCTTTAAGATTTTCGTGGAGCAAAAAAGAGGGAAATAAATATGGATATCTTGATCGTTTTTATCGTCATGCTTCTGGCCGCACTTGCGGTATATAGCATGATAAGGCGTAAGAAAAAAGGAAAGATGATAACATGCGACGGGGACTGCAGTACCTGCCCCTATGCGCCGTATGAGAAGGGGCTGTAAAAAACAGCCCCTTCATTTCTTGTCAATAGTTTTCTTCATGAATCTCAAAATAGCTCTGCGGATGATTGCATACGGGGCAGACATCGGGGGCTTTTGTTCCGACAACTATGTGCCCGCAGTTGCGGCATTCCCAAACCTTTACCTCGGATTTTTCAAATACCTGTGCGGTCTCAATATTATTTAAAAGAGCGCGGTATCTTTCCTCGTGATGTTTTTCGATCTCGCCTACGGCGCGGAATTTTGCGGCGAGCTCCGGAAAGCCTTCGGCCTCGGCTGTCTTTGCAAAGCCTTCATACATGTCCGTCCATTCGTAATTCTCTCCATCTGCGGCAGCGGCAAGGTTTGCCTTTGTATCGCCGATTCCCTTAAGTTCTTTAAACCACATTTTTGCGTGTTCTTTTTCGTTGTCTGCGGTCTTAAGGAAGATGGCGGCCATTTGCTCATAGCCTTCTTTTTTTGCTACGGATGCAAAATAGGTATATTTGTTTCTTGCCTGCGATTCACCTGCAAATGCTTCTAAAAGGTTCTTTTCTGTCTGTGTTCCTGCATACTTGTTTTCTGCCATTTTGTTTTCCTCCGTTTTGTGTTTTGCGGACAATGAAAAATGTCCTGTATCAAGTATATGCCATAACGGAAATATTAACAAGAAAAGAATTATTAATATTTTTCTGTTTGCCGAGCCGTGGATAGAAAAAACAGTTGACATACAGGGTAAAGAGTGTTATCTTTTTATTGCTTTAAAGTGTCAAAATAAATGGCAAAAAAGAGAGGAGACAAAATGTCTGACAACAAGATACCTTACAAAATATATCTTACCGAAGATGAGATGCCGAGTAGCTGGTACAACCTTCGTGCCGATATGAAGAACAAGCCGGCGCCGCTGTTAAACCCCGGTACACATCAGCCCCTTACGGCGGAGGAGCTTTCCCATGTATTCTGCGACGAGCTCGTTAAGCAGGAGCTTGACGATACGACCGCGTATATCGAGATACCTTCAGAGATCAGGGAATTCTATAAAATGTATCGTCCTTCACCCCTCGTAAGAGCATACTGCCTAGAGGAAAAGCTTCAGACACCCGCAAAGATCTACTACAAGTTTGAAGGCAACAACACCAGTGGAAGCCACAAGCTCAATTCCGCAATAGCTCAGGCATATTACGCAAAGAAGCAGGGGCTTAAAGGCGTTACAACAGAAACAGGAGCAGGCCAGTGGGGTACGGCTCTTTCAATGGCATGCTCATACTTCGGACTTGACTGCAAGGTCTATATGGTTAAGGTGTCCTACGAACAAAAGCCCTTCCGCCGCGAAGTCATGAGAACATACGGAGCTTCTGTTGTGCCCTCACCATCCGATACGACAGGGGTCGGCAGAAAGATACTCGCCGAGCATCCCGGAACCAACGGAAGCCTTGGCTGCGCAATATCCGAGGCTGTGGAGGTCGCTTCAAAGGATCCCGGATACAGATATGTGCTCGGAAGCGTACTCAATCAGGTGCTTCTTCATCAGTCGGTCATCGGTCTTGAGACAAAGGCCGCGCTCGACAAATACGGCATCAAGCCGGATATCATCATAGGCTGCGCAGGAGGCGGTTCAAACCTCGGCGGCCTTATCGCACCCTTCATGGGTGAAAAACTTAAGGGCGAAGCAGACTACCGCATCATAGCAGTAGAGCCCGCATCCTGCCCCAGCTTTACAAGAGGAACCTTCGCATATGATTTCTGCGACACTGGAATGATCTGCCCCCTTGCAAAGATGTACACCTTAGGAAGCAGCTTCATGCCTTCTCCAAACCACGCCGGCGGACTCCGTTTCCACGGCATGAGCTCGACACTTTCACAGCTCTACCACGATGGCCTTATGGAAGCCAGAAGCGTAGATCAGGTATCCGTATTTGAGGCCGCAGAGCAGTTTGCAAGAGTGGAAGGCATCCTTCCCGCTCCCGAAAGCTCCCACGCCATAAGAGCCGCCATCGATGAGGCCCTTAAATGCAAAGAGACCGGCGAAGCAAAGACTATCGTCTTCGGCCTCACCGGTACCGGATATTTCGATCTTTATGCATATCAGAAGTTCAACGACGGCCTCATGTCAGACGAGATCCCTACGGATGAGATGATCGCGGCGTCCGTGGCCAAGCTGCCGAGAATATAGTAAATGCAAGACAGCGTCTCTATGATCTATTTGCAGAGCTGGACTGTCGTGAGCGACCGATCTTCACGACGAAAAGCGGCGGTGCGCAGGCGA
>CADAQV010000156.1 GCA_902790095.1 uncultured Lachnospiraceae bacterium
GAAAAAGACGGAAAATACTATCTGTATGCTTATATATGCGGTGCCGAGGGATGTGTGGGCGTCTCCGAAAGGCCGGAAGGGCCGTTTAAATTCCTGTCAAAATACAACTGGAGCTGCGTTAAGGATCATTATGACAAGGGCACATTCATAGATCCGGGAGTTCTGGTCGACGACGACGGAAGAGTATATGTATATTGCGGTTTCAAGGGTTCATATATGTGCGAGCTGGACCCGAATGATATGTGTACGGTAATACCCGGAACATATATGGAAAACTTTCTTCCAAACGACGGTGACAACGGCTTTTTTGAAGCCGCATCCCCCCGCAAGGTCGGAGACACCTATTATATGATATACAGCCCGAATGTGGGCTCAAGGCTTGCATATGCCACCGCGCCTGGTCCCAGAGGGCCGTTCACATACAGAGGCTATATAGTTGATAACGGTGTGGATTACCCGGGCGGAAACGACCACGGAAGCATCATGTGCATAAAAGGGCAGTGGTACATCTTTTATCACAGGATGACAAACGGCTCCATCATGTCGAGAAGAGGCTGCGTAGAACCGATAACAATAAAGCCTGACGGGACCATAGAAACGGTCGAAATGACATCCCTGGGCTTTGAAAAAGCCCTTAATCCCTATATCGTTACAAGAGCTGATACCGCCTGCGTTATAAGAGGCAGCGGGCTTATAACAGAGATCGATCCTTTCCATCTCATACTGACAAATATCAAAAAGGGCACCGAGCTCGGTTGGAAGTATTATGATTTCGGAGAAGACTACACCTGCGGAAGCATGAGACTTTTCATGGATGTCATCCCAAGAGGATGCAGCGGCAAAATTCATGTCTATGTGGATGAATTAAAGGATGAGAATGAAATAGGAGTAGTGGATTTTAACCGCCGCGACACATTTCTTTCGGGCAGGATGAAAAAACTGACCGGAAGACACTCTGTATTTTTTAAGATCGATGATAATTATACATCCTGGGCAAAGGATGAATTTGAGGGCAGACTGCTGTTTGACCTTGTAAGCTTTGTTTTTGTGAAATGACAGGCAAAAAAGTCCTTGACATTTTTATATCGATAATGTATCATTCTAGGGTATGCCGCTCAGTGGGGTCTTTCAAGTGTATTTTTTTACCACCGAAACTGGCGAGTAATGATAAATAGGAGGTGTACGCATGTACGCAATTATTGCAACTGGTGGAAAGCAGTACCGTGTTGAAGAAGGAGATACTATCCGTGTAGAAAAGCTCGGCGTTTCTGCAGGCGATTCTTATACCTTTGATCAGGTGCTGGTTGTCGGCGGAGAGAATACCGTTATCGGTAATCCTACAGTATCCGGCGCAACAGTATCCGCTTCCGTTGTAGGCGACGTAAAGGCCAAGAAGGTTATCGTTTACAAGTACAAGAGGAAGTCAGGATATCACAAGAAGAATGGTCACAGACAGCAGTATACGGAACTGAAGATCGAAAAGATCAACGCATAAGCCTATGATCACCATTCACATCATATATGACGCAAACGGCGAATTCTTCGGTTTTCGTTCATGCGGTCATGCAGGTTATTCAAAACGAGGTAAAGATATCGTCTGTGCCGCAGTATCTGCCATGTCTTTGAATCTCATAAACTCGACTTTGGAGCTTACTTCTCAAAGTCTTATCTATGAGCTTTCGGAAAAAGACGGTCTGCTGCGTATGAAATATGAAGAGCCGGTTTTGGATGACGCAAAGCTTCTGTTTAACGCATTCCTTATAGGTCTGCAGGAAACAGAAAAAGAATACGGAAGCGAATACATAAAGATAGTTTATGTAAAGAAGCTTTCAGACCACAATTATAAAATCATCGATCATCAGGAGGTATAAGCCATGTTAAAGATGAACCTTCAGTTTTTTGCTCATAAAAAGGGTGTTGGTTCCACTAAGAACGGACGTGATTCCGAGTCAAAGAGATTAGGCGCCAAGAGAGCAGACGGACAGTTTGTTAAGGCCGGAAATATTCTTTTCAGACAGCGCGGAACAAAGATCCATCCCGGTAACAATGTTGGAATCGGCAGCGATGACACATTATTTGCAAAGGTTGACGGAACAGTTCGTTTTGAGAGAAAGGGCAGAGACAAAAAGCAGGTTTCTGTTTACCCTGTAGCTGAGTAAATACGTTTTATGGCTCTGAATCATTTGATCCGGAGCCATTTTTTTAGAGGTAGATCATATGTTTGCAGATCGTGCAAAGATATATATCCGTTCGGGAAAAGGAGGAGACGGTCATGTTTCCTTCAGACGTGAATTATATGTTGCCGCAGGCGGTCCGGACGGCGGAGACGGCGGCAAAGGCGGAGATATCATTTTTGAAGTCGACAAAGGCTTAAATGCGCTAACGCCTTACCGCCACAAAACAAAATATGTAGCCGGAGACGGCGAAGAAGGCAACAAGAAGAGACAGCACGGAAAAAACGGGGCAGACCTTGTGCTTAAAGTACCGGAAGGAACCGTACTTAAGGAATATACCACAGGAAAAGTTGTGGCGGATCTTTCCGGAGAGAACAAAAGAGTAGTCGTTCTTAAAGGCGGCAAGGGCGGCCTTGGAAATATGCACTTTGCAACTTCCACCATGCAGGTCCCCAAATACGCTCAGCCGGGTCAGGACGCTCAGGAGCTGACTCTTTTGATGGAGCTTAAGGTGATAGCCGATGTGGGCCTTGTGGGCTTTCCAAACGTCGGAAAATCAACTTTTCTTTCTGTCATCTCAAATGCCAGACCCGAGATAGCAAATTACCACTTCACGACCCTTTCTCCTCATCTTGGAGTAGTGGATTACAAGGGTATAGACGGCTTTGTCATAGCCGATATTCCGGGACTTATAGAGGGTGCAAGCGAAGGTGCGGGCCTTGGACATGATTTCCTTCGTCATATCGAAAGGACAAAGGTGCTTCTGCATATCGTAGATGCGGCATCGGTGGAGGGAAGAGATCCTGTTGATGACATAAATATCATCAGGAACGAGCTCAAAAGCTATGACGAGACTCTTCTTGAAAGGCCCGAGATAATCGCCGCCAACAAGCTTGACGCACTTGACGACGATGCAAAGAAAGCTGTTATTAAAAGGCTCGAAAAAGAGTTTAAAAAGGACGGAATACCCGTATTCGGTATTTCCGGTGTAAGCGGAGAGGGCATAGCAGAACTTCTCGGCGAGATAAAGAAGATCCTGGCAACCCTTCCTTCCGAGACTACAGTATTTGAGCCCGAATTCGTATATGAAAACGCCGCGGATTCTAAGCTTCCTTTCACTGTAACGGTAGAGGACGGCGTATATGTGGTCGAAGGCCCGAGGATAGAAAAGATGCTCGGATATACGAATCTCGATTCGGAAAGAGGTTTCGAATTCTTCCAAAATTTCCTTAAGGATACCGGCATCTTAAAGCAGCTTGAAGATCTCGGCATACAGGACGGGGATACCGTAAGAATGTACGGCCTTCATTTTGATTATTACAAATAAGGAGCAAAAATGACTTCAAAACAGCGTTCATACTTAAAAGGTCTTGCCATGACGATGAATCCTTCTTTTCAGATAGGTAAATCCGGGCTTACGACCGAAATTATAGATGCTTACAAGGAAGCTCTTGAAAAGCATGAGCTTTTAAAGATAAATGTTCTTAAAAACTGCGAGGATGATATAAAAGGACTTGCCATCGCAATTTCTGAAAACACGGATGCCGAGGTCGTTCAGATAATCGGCCGCAAGATAGTTATCTACAAGCAGGCATACGATCCCGAAAACAGAAAAATACAGCTTCCAAGATAAGGACAAAATCATGTCAGAATATGATATATCTTCAATAAAAAAGACGCTCAAGAAAAGCCTTGATAAAAATAGATACAAGCACACAAAGGGCGTAGCCGAGGCTGCAAGATATCTTGCCATGAGATACGGCATAGACCACGAAAAGGCATATACGGCCGGTCTTCTGCATGACTGCGCCAAGTGTTTTTCCGATGCGGAAAAACTGAGCCTTTGCGACGAGTTCGGTATCGTTCTTTCCAAAGAAGAGCTTGATAACCCTGCGCTTATTCACGCAAAGCTCGGGCCTTATATTGCGGCAAGGGATTACGGAATAGATGACGAAGAGATCGCAGATGCCATAAGATATCACACAACGGGCAAAAAGGGCATGAACATCTTAGAAAAGATCATTTATGTTGCCGACTATATAGAGCCCGGCAGAGAGCCTCTTCCACGCATTGATGCCATCAGAAGAGCGGCATTTACCGTAATA
>CADAQV010000157.1 GCA_902790095.1 uncultured Lachnospiraceae bacterium
AAATGCCATTTGCAGTCAATAAAAAAAACCGAAGGCGTTGACTCTATTAAAAAAAATGCCATTTGCAGTCAATAAAAAAAGCCGAAGACGTTGACTCTATTAAAAAAAATGCCATTTGCAGTCAATAAAAAAGGCCGAGGGCGTTGACTCTTTTTAAGAAAAAGCAAGTTGCAGTCAATACTTTATAACAGTTTATTGTGTCAGGTACCAAAGCTTGTTCATCCGGCCGCACAGCATAAGCGGCCGGATTTTTACTTTTAAAAATCACATTATTGTGATATCATACAGCGGTGAATGAGCTTTTGATACCGGGGGAGGGGCAAAGGTATCTAAATATAAAAAGAAATAACGTAAAAGGGTTTTTAATATCATGAAGCAAAAGATCATCCTTGGCTGGGTCAGAATAGTCGCAGGTCTGTTTGTTTTTTCCTTTGGGGTACATATGACGATATATGCAAATATAGGTCTTGCACCCTGGGACTGCCTCGGTATGGGCATTTCATATCATACTCCGTTTAATTACGGCATATCGATGACCATGATGGCCGTTGGGATACTGTTTATAGATCTGCTGATGAAAGAAAAGATCGGTTACGGGACAATAATAGATGCGCTGCTTACCGGCAATTTTGTTCAGCTTTTTAACTCTTTAGATCCGTTGCCTGAAAACAATAATATGGTTTTAGGCGTTCTGATAATGCTTTGCGGTTTTGTTTTTATGGCACTTGGTATGGCCGTATACATGAAGAGCGAACAGTGCTGCGGCCCTAGAGATGCATTGCTTGTGGGGCTTGGAAAGCGAATGCCGAAGCTTCCCATAGGCATCGTTGAAGTGCTTTTATGGGCATTGGTGCTTTTGGCAGGCGCACTTCTTGGCGGTCCCATAGGCATAGGCACTGTGATCAGCACCTTCGGCGCAGGCGTTGTAATGCAGATAGTGTACAATCTTATACATTTCGAGCCCAGAAAGCTTAAACATAAAAGTGTGATAGAAACAACCAAGGACTTGTGTGCAGGAGTGAAGTGAAAAATGACGGACAAAGCATTTAGTATAAATGAAAACGGCAGGAGCATCCGCTGCCGACTGTACGCCGGAGTAGCGGAGCCCAAAAGAGTTGTAATATACGGTCATGGTTTTGCAGGCCACAAGGAAAATAAGGCAGCACTTCGTTTTGCAACAAAATATATATCAAAGCATTCGGATGCTGCCGTGATCGTGTTTGACTGGCCCTGCCACGGCGAGGACGCCCTGAAAAACATATCCCTTGCAGACTGCGACCTTTACTTAAAGACCGTTATCGAATATGCCGAGAAGCATTATGATGCAAAGCTTTACGGCTATGCCACGAGCTTTGGAGGCTATCTGTTTTTGAAATACATGACAGATCACGGCAACCCTTTTGCATTTACAGCATTCAGGAATCCGGCAGTAAATATGCATGCAGTCATGTGCCGCACGGTGCTTTCTGCGGATTCCGAAGCTCTTCTGGCTAAAGGAAAGCCCGTTATGGCCGGCTTTGACCGAAAGATAAGAATAACAAAAGAATTTCTTGATGAGCTGAAGGCGGCAGACATAACCGGCTGCGATTTCACGGAATTTGCCGATTCGATCCTGATAACCCAAGGTATGAAGGATGAAGTGGTGGAACCTTATGAGAACGAGAGCTTTGCCGAAAAAAACGGCATGCTTTTCATGCCATTCGAAAAAGCCGATCACCGCTTTTCGGACCCCTCAATGATGGACGAGTCCATCAGCACCATAATCAGCTTTTTTGATATGTGATCGGTTATCCGGCTGACAGCATTTAATATATCTCCTTTGACAGTGAGGCATATTCTTTATAAAGCTCAAGGGCCGGTCCGCGGCCCGAAGGTTCTATTTCGAGAACGTCTTTATCTGCCATATCGCTCTTTATAAAACGGTATATGTAATCATCTCTGAAGCCTATGTCTTCGGCGTCCTTTGGCATGCCGCTGACATAGACTTTTTTTATGTTTGCCCAGATGATGGCTGAAAGGCACATGGGGCAGGGGTAGCCGCTTGCATATATCTCGCAGCCGGAAAGATCATGCGTTTTCAGCCTTCTGCCAGCCTTTCTTATAGCCATGACCTCGGCGTGGGCGGTCGGATCGTGAGATGAAAGCACATGGTTTGAAGATACGGCGATCAGTTCGCCGTCCTTAACTATGGCCGCGCCGAAAGGCCCGCCAATGTTTTTCTTCATAGTCCGGTTTGCTTCCTTTACGGCAAGATTCATAATTGTCTGATCGTACATTATGGGTCCCCCTTGGTGTGAATTATATGTATATTTATCATACAACATTCACTCATGAAAATCCACATTTTTTCAGAAGGAACCGGATATAAACATCACTTGCCTTGGGCCATTTGGCGGATGCACGGATATTGTTTTGTTCCTCAATGGATAAAAATAACTTGAATGAATCCCTGCAAAAGTGATATAATCGGCCATAAGAAGTAAAAACCGGACTAAAGAGAAGATAAGATGAAAGAGATCACATACGAAGAATTAATGCTGCTTCCCAAGGATTCATATCAGCTTATAGACATAAGGGATGATGAGCTGACATCCGGCGGCATCATCCCGGGTGCCATGATCGTCAGTGTCTCGGATATTGAGAAGGGCGAGACGATAACCGGAATACCTTCAGAAAAAAAGCTCGTTTTTTACTGCCAGGTGGGGCGGCAGACTCAGGAAATAGACGAAACGGCAGATGTGCTTAAAGGCCGGGAATGCCTGAGCCTTACAAAAGGCTATGTCGGCTATGTGATCGCATGCGTAAAAAGCGATCTTGACAAAGAAGAAAGACGCAACAAGGCTGAAGACAGCATCAGAAAAAAGTTTCACAAACAGCTTTTTTCGCCCTTTGCAAAGGGATGTAAAAAATACAGACTGATAGAAGAAGGCGACCATATCGCGGTATGCATTTCAGGCGGCAAGGATTCCATGCTGATGGCAAAGCTGTTTCAGGAGATCAAGCGCCACAGGCAGGTGAATTTCGATCTGACATTTCTGGTCATGGATCCGGGCTACAACAAAGAAAACAGAGCACTTATAGAAAGCAATGCTGACGCTCTTGGCATACCGATAACCATCTTTGAAAGTACCATTTTCGATACGGTCGATACCATAGAAAAAAGTCCGTGCTATTTATGTGCAAGGATGAGGCGCGGGTATCTTTACAGCAAGGCAAAGGAACTCGGCTGCAACAAGATAGCGCTTGGGCACCATTATGATGATGTTATCGAGACCATACTCATGGGAATGCTTTACGGCGCGCAGATACAGACCATGATGCCAAAGCTTCATTCCACTAATTTTGAAGGTATGGAGCTGATCCGGCCGATGTACCTTGTAAGGGAAAGCGATATTTGTGCATGGCGCGATTATAATGAGCTACACTTCCTGCAGTGTGCCTGCCATTTTACGGACACCTGCTCGACATGTCACGAAGACGGCACGACCGCCTCGAAACGCCTTGACACAAAAAAACTCATTGCAGAGCTTAAAAAGACAAATCCATTTGTCGAATCAAACATATTTAACAGCGTTGAAAATGTAAACCTTGATACTGTTATCGAATACAAACAAAAGGGAGTGAGACATCACTTTCTGGATGAATATTGATACTTAAGGGATCTGGAAGAAGAGCTTAATATTCAGATCTTTGAAAGGACTAACAAGGGCATAAAGTTTATTGTGTCGGGCACCAAATCGGAGTCTATCATGAAAAACAATATCAGAAAAATGAGCTGCATCCTATTATCTTTGCTCATGATTTTATCCGGATGCGGTCCTGCAGCCTCTGACCCAAAGAGCACTACAGAGGTGCCCATCATAAAGCACGATTTGTGCTTTGATATCGAATTTGACGGGAACTTTTTCCTAGATAAATATGATCTGGATCTGTATATAAATGACAAAAAGATCAAATCATTGTCAAACGGGGAAGATTATGCGGAAAAGCAGACCCTGCCGGAAGGCGTATATACAGTAAAGATAG
The DNA here is from genome assembly GCA_902790095.1 of uncultured Lachnospiraceae bacterium. Lineage (GTDB taxonomy): Bacteria > Bacillota > Clostridia > Lachnospirales > Lachnospiraceae > UBA4292. Next base: position 4,027 of record CADAQV010000157.1, read on the forward strand.
TGTCTGACGAGGATCCGGACATCTATTTGCAGAACACGGTAAAGCTTTATACGGATGTCGAGTTCAAGTGCTGGCTCAAGACCCACGAGGACTACATAGAATGTAATGACCTGAGCATCAGCGGGCAGGATGTCGTAAACAAAAGAACTGCAGAATCAGATGACGAAAGATCTACGCAAGAAT
>CADAQV010000158.1 GCA_902790095.1 uncultured Lachnospiraceae bacterium
GTCAAGGCATCCGTATCTTTGGGAAGCCCGGCTGTTTTTGAAAGCGCTAAATGAACACAGTCAAAACCGTCGGCCTTGGCATTTTTAAGTCTTTGATCTATGGGCAGTTCTTTTGTATCGTGAAGTCTGATACCTATCTGCAGTGCCATATACTATACTCCTTCGTTCTTAAAAGCATCCGATGTCATGTTGACCACATCTTTTTTTCCGGTATCTTCATTCTTTATCAGAATATCCGAATATATACCGCCGAATTTTTCAAATGCCCGGGCGATAAATCCTGCCATCACGACAGCGCCCTGAAGCTGAAAATGAGAGTTGTCTTTGGGATAGACATACATGGGACGTGACGCTGTATCCCCTATGTCCGAAAGATACTTTTCGCTTGCCGCGGTAAGATCTATAAACGGAATATTCATCTCTTTTGCCGCCTCTTTTGAGGCTTCGGGATATTCTCCATGACTTCCCGGCATGAAAACACCATCCGCATCAAAAAGCCTTCTGGCGACAGGCGAGATGATAACGGGAAAAGCTCCTTTATCAAGAGCAGTCTGTGCCATCATTTTAAGATTATTCTTGTAATCGGTATACGGAGCCGAATATCTATTAGGGTCCTGTATCTTTTCGTCATTATGCCCGAACTGAATAAGCAAAATATCACCCGCGATGAGTTCTTTTTTGATCTTTTCGAATCTTCCCTCATCTATGAATGACTTTGTGCTTCTGCCGTTTACGGCAAAGCTGTAAATAAATACATCTTCGGCCGTATAATATGACAGCCCCTGAGACAACCCCGCCTGAGGATAACTGTTTATCTTATTGAAAGTGACCGTTGAGTCACCTGCATATATTATTCTGCGCATGATTTTTCTTTCTTTTTTATCTTTGCTATTACGGGTATGGCAACGATGACGGATGCGACACCTATCATTACATTGCTGACCATCATGGTAACGCCTACAGCCTCGGAACCCATGTCAGTAAATGCCTGCAAAAACATAAGTACAGGGACTCTGAAAACAAAGACTCTGGCAATGTTTAAGATCATTACAAGCTTTGTGTAGCCCATGCCAAAAAACAATGCATTTACGGCCGAATTGACGCCAAGAGTCACATAGCCTATCATTTCGTACCTATGTATATCAACTATCATCTGCGCAAACGCGGGATCATAGTTGTTCTTTGAACTTGCAAATATGTCGGCAAGTGCAGGAAGCGAAAGCATTACGATCAGATATCCGACAGCTCCTATGACAACATCTAAAATGAGAAGTCTGTAAAATAGCGAAAGGATACGCCTGTACTTGCCCGCTCCTCTGTTCTGACTCACAAGCGAGCTTGCACCGTCAAGCGTTCCCGAATGCCAGTTGGTGGTAAGTCCTCCGATATTATTTGATATGCCAAGGGCTCCGACTGTGAGTGCGCCGTACATTCCGCTTAGAGAATTTACAATTACCTTTCCTGCTGCAAAAAGCATTTTTTCAGCTGCGACCGGATACGACAACCCGAGTATCGGAAGAACCGTATTTTTCTTAAATGATACCGCACTGAGTGAAAACTTGAATGCTCCGTCATCCTTTATCATTGTATATACGGCATACAGCGTTATAACGAGCTGTGAAAGCACGGTCGCGACTGATATTGTGATAACGGTTCCGTTTAAGGCATATACGAAAAGTGCGGATGCGCCGAGCTTAACAAGAATAACTATTAAGTTCAGTATCAATATGCGTTTGCTGTGTCCGCGGCTTCTTTCAATGGCAATATAAACAGTATTGAAAAAAATGAGCACAAGGCTCAGAATCTCAACCCTGAAATAACCGATGCCTTCTGTTATAAGTTCATCGGGCGTTTTAAGTATCCTAAGGAATGGATCTGCGAAAGGTATAAGAATAAGCGCTATTGCAAGACTTAGTACGATCGTCCCGACATAAAGAGTCGACGTCGCCTTTTTTACCTCTTTATAGTCCGCTTTTCCATATTTTTCGGAAATAAAAATGCATCCTCCGACTGCAAGTCCCGAACCTACGGCCGTCACCATCATGGTCACCTGTGTCAGTGAGGATATAGCAGAAACGGCATCGGCACTTATGTGCGATGCCATCAAAGCATCGAGTATTTTAAAAATCGCCTGCATGGCCTGATATAATGCAAGAGGCATGCAGACGCCAAGCAATACCTTCATGGGAGGTGCATCAAGAGCATACTCCCTGAAGGCTTCGTCTTTTTTTGATACTATGACCGACATATTATTTGATCACTTCTTCCGTTTCTCCGTCAAACAGATATACATTTTTATATGGTATCGAGAACACGATCGCTTTATCGGTCTCAGGGGTGTCGTGAGGATCAACCTTTAATATAGCCCGCTTATTACCTGATGAAATGTAGACATTGGTGTTGTCGCCGAGCATCTCGGTAAGTTCCACCATTCCGCCGACATTATAAGCATCATCCGATTCTCCGAGGGTTATCGCTTCGGGTCTGAATCCGAATATGATCTCCTTCCCTTCATATGAGGCGGTCTTTTCTCCGAGCTTCTTTGATAGATCGATAGTATCCTCACCAAAAGAGATGCATCCGTCAGTAACGACTCCCCTGACAAAATTCATGGGAGGTTCTCCGATAAATCCGGCAACGAAAACATTGGCAGGATCAAAGTAAAGTTCATATGGAGTTCCGACCTGCTGTATATAACCTGCTTTCATTACGACTATTCTGTCGGCCATGGTCATGGCCTCGGTCTGGTCATGTGTTACATATATGGTCGTTGAACCTATCTCCTTATGTATCTGAGTGATCTCGCTTCTCATGGTCACACGCTGCTTTGCATCAAGGTTTGACAACGGTTCATCCATAAGGAAAATGCCGACTTTTCTGATAATGGCACGGCCAACGGCAACACGCTGTCTTTGACCGCCCGAAAGAGCTCTGGGAAGCCTGTCAAGATAATCGGTAAGTCCAAGAATTGCAGCAGTCTTTTTTACTCTTTCTTCAATAACATCCTCATCAACACCCTGAAGAGTAAGTGAAAAGGCAAGATTGTCATATACTGTCATCTGCGGATAAAGAGCATAGCTCTGGAAGACCATGGCTACTTCTCTCTGCCTCGGGCCAAGTTCATTTGCCCTTTTGCCGTTTATCAGGAAATCACCGCTGCTTATTTCTTCCAGACCTGCTATCATGCGAAGCGTGGTAGATTTACCGCAGCCTGACGAACCTACAAAAACGATGAATTCACCTTTTTCTATTTCAAGATTAAAATCATGTACGGCATGAAACCCGTTGGGATAGATTTTATTCAGCCCTTTAAGCTCAAGATATGCCATTATGTGCTCCTTTACTTGCCGTTAATTGACGGCTTTCTTTTTTGCATCCTCAATTATTCCGAGGAATACTCTTTTTATCTTAATAAGTGTCAGATCTGTTATAACGCAGAAAACTCCGAAAAGTATCGGGCCTACTCCAACACTGTTTCCTGTTATCTGTACAAACACATTGTTTATCACAATATATATCTGATATACAATAAATATCACCAAAAAGGAATATATGATGTTTAAAAACAGATTGATATACTTCTTTTTGGGAAACATCATCCATTTATCATTGCTTCCAAGTTCTTCGGCGAAAAACCTGATCGCATTATTGATCAGAATATCCGTTACGATCCCGTATGCAAGTGCAGTGATAAATAACTGATCAAGCTGGTCCTTTAAATAATTGCCCAGTCCCCAAATGAAGAACCAGCAGATCGCCCCGGAAAACCAAAACTTGACAAATAAAACCTTGATAGTATTGGATACATGAAGCTTTCCTGCTCTGCTCTTATACTTGTTTATCTCCTCTTCGCTGACCTCGGGTGAATTACTCTCATCAGCATCGGCAAGATCTGCCACTGCTTTCATTTTCAGATCATAATAATCCTTCGAACGTTCAACCGGGCCTTTCGTGCTCATATTCGCACGATCCCTGATACTGCCCATTACTGATCCTCGCCGGAAATATCAATGGTTCCGATGTCATCATTGCCGGCAACATTTATTGATGTCTTGATCATGCGAAGAAGCTTTGAATAAACAGGAAGTGTAACGACCAAAGCTATAGTGATTATAACAAATATCTGATGTATCTGAAGCATGGATCTTGCTGAAAGAATGAAGCTGTTGCTTACAAGCAT
>CADAQV010000159.1 GCA_902790095.1 uncultured Lachnospiraceae bacterium
TCGAGACCCCGTCCCATGTCGCGGTGGAGAACGTCCACATCAGCGAAAGTCTCCACTCACTGGCGTACCATATGAGCAGAGCAACTGACGAAAAAAAATAAGGCAAATAAAATAACCGTTTCAGTGATGAAACGGTTATTAGTTACGGATTTCCGTATTGAAAACTATTCTTCAACAGGAGCATCTACAGGGCAAGCGCCTGCGCAAGCACCACAGTCGATGCAAGCCTCAGCGTCGATAACATAGATGTCGCCTTCTGAAATAGCTTCTACTGGACATTCGTCTTTGCAAGCGCCACAAGCGATGCATTCGTCAGTAATTTTGTAAGCCATTAATATTACCTCCTTAAAAGATTCTGCATTTGATGACTGAATTATAGCATTTGCATAGAAAGAATTCAATATGAAAGTTTACACATTATCGGGGAGAAGCGGAACAGGTAAGAGTTTCCAGGCTATCAACCTGTGCAAAGAAAGGAATATAGAAAGCATCATCGATGATGGCCTTTTCATCTACAAGAACAAGGTCATTTCCGGCATTTCCGCCAAGCGTGAGCGCACAATCATCCGTGCCGTGCAGGCTGCGGTATTTGACGATGAAGACAGGGCGGAAGAAGCAAAGGCAGCAATCGCGCGCATGAAGCCGAAGTCGATTCTGATCATTGGCACTTCAGACAGAATGGTCGATAAGATCATTGCAAGACTTGAGCTGCCAGAACCGGAGGAGCGCATCTACATCGAAGAGATCACCACTGATGAAGAAAGGGTCATCGCCCGCAAGCAGCGCAAGGAAATGGGGCAGCATGTCATCCCTGCACCGACGTTCCAGCTGAAGAAGCAGTTCTCGGGATATTTTATGAAGCCGATGAAGTTGCTGAAGGACTTCAATCCCATAGAACACTGGAAAGAAGGCGCCGAAAAATCTGTCGTCCGTCCTTCCTACAGCTATATGGGACGGTATAACATTTCGGAAAAGGTCATGACGGACATCATCGATTGTATCAGGCAGGATGCGGAAAGCATCAATGTGATTGACATGGTGACGGTCAAAGAGAACCGGGAAATGAGAAATGAAGGTATCGAACTCAATGTCACTATCAATATGGATTACAGTGATGACTTGCCGGGAAAAGCTGAAACTTTCCAGGCCATGATCGCCACGATTATTGAGGAGATGACAGCCTTCAATGTCAACATAGTCAATATCGATGTCAAAGAAGTCGTGTAGGGAAGACTGCCATAATGACAGCCTTAAAGACGGCTTGCAGCGGCCCATTTGATGGGCCGTTTTTTATTTGTACTTTTTTTGTCGAAAGGATGAGAAAACAGGTTGACAAACACGTGCAATAGAGTTAAATTATACTTGGCACTCAAACAGGGGGAGTGCTAACAACAACAAAAGGGATGGATTAGAGGCCCGATAAAAAGGGGCTTTTACGGCCCATGAAAAATAAAAAGGAGATGACAAGTATGAGTTACGGAATCAAGCCACTCGGCACAAAAGTAGTTATCAAAGAAGTTGCCAGTGAAGAGACAACAGCAAGCGGAATCGTACTTCCGGGCAGCGCTCAGGAGAAGCCTCAGATCGCTGAGGTACTGGCTGTAGGACCAGGAAGCGAAGATGTAAAAATGGAACTTCAGGTAGGCGACAAAGTAATATTCAGCAAGTACGCCGGAACAGAAGTAAAATACAACGGTGACGAAGTGATCATCATGGACCAGAGAGACATCCTGGCCGTGGTTGAATAAAAGGAGGTATATGACATATGGCTAAAGAATTACACTATGGCGAAGAGGCCAGAAGAGCGCTGCAGGCAGGCGTAGATAAGCTGGCAGATACAGTTAAGATCACACTGGGACCGAAGGGAAGAAACGTACTTCTGAGCAAGACATTCGGTTCACCGCTGATCACAAACGACGGTGTTACCATCGCTAGAGAAATCGAACTGGAAGATGCAGTTGAAAATATGGGCGCACAGCTCGTTAAGGAAGTTGCAACAAAGACAAACGATGTTGCAGGTGACGGTACAACTACAGCTACAGTTCTTGCGCAGGCAATGATCAACGAAGGCATGAAGAACCTTGCTGCAGGAGCTAACCCCATCGTCCTCAGAAAGGGTATGAAGAAAGCTTGTGAGGCTACTGTAGATGCCATCGCAAAGATGAGCAAGCCTGTAAGCGGCCGTGAGCAGATCGCGCACGTTGCCGCTATTTCCGCAGGAGATGACAAGGTAGGCGAACTCCTTGCCGATGCTATGGAAAAGGTTTCCCAGAACGGCGTTATCACTATAGAAGAATCAAAGTCTATGAAGACAGAGCTCGATCTTGTCGAAGGTCTTCAGTTTGACAGAGGATATATCTCTGCATACATGTGCACGGATATGGAAAAGATGCAGGCAGAGCTTGACGAACCCTACATCCTTATTACAGATAAGAAGATATCATCCATCCAGGAGATCCTTCCGCTCCTTGAGAAGATCGTTCAGATGGGCGCTAAGCTCCTCATCATTGCAGAAGATATCGAAGGAGATGCTCTTTCGACACTTATCGTTAACAAGCTCCGCGGTACTTTTACCGTTGTAGGTGTAAAGGCTCCCGGCTTTGGCGACAGAAGAAAGGAAATGCTTAAGGATATCGCTGTTCTCACAGGCGGACAGGTCATCAGCGAAGAGATCGGCCTCGAGCTTAAGGATGCTACAGTAGAGCAGCTCGGACGCGCAAAGAGCGTAAAGGTAACAAAGGAAAACACAATAGTTGTCGACGGATACGGCAGCAAGGAAGATATCGCAGACAGAGTGGCTCAGATCAAGGCTCAGCTTGCAGAGACCACATCCGAATTTGACAAGGAAAAGCTTCAGGAGCGTCTTGCAAAGATGGCAGGCGGTGTTGCGGTCATCAGAGTAGGTGCGGCAACAGAGACAGAAATGAAGGAAGCAAAGCTCAGGCTTGAGGATGCTCTTAACTCCACAAAGGCAGCAGTTGAAGAGGGGATCATCGCAGGCGGCGGTTCAGCATACATCCAGGCTTCAAAGGAGATCGCAGGAATCGTTGAAGGCCTTGAGGGTGATGAGAAGACAGGTGCACAGATCGTTATCAAGGCACTTGAGGCTCCGCTCTTCCATATCGCAAGCAATGCCGGCCAGGAAGGCCACGTTGTTATCAACAAGGTTCGCGAAGGGGGCGTAGGCTTCGGATACGACGCATACAATGATAAATATGTAGATATGGTTGAGGCAGGAATCCTTGACCCCGCAAAGGTTACAAGATCCGCTCTTCAGAACGCAGTCAGCGTTGCATCTACATTCCTTACAACAGAATCGGTCGTTGCGGATATAAAGAAAGATGAACCTATGCCACCCGCAGGCGGTATGGGCGGAATGATGTAATTGCCCGCAGGAACCATATTGTTAAAGAAATTCTTAGGAGATAGTTTATGGCAGATACCTTTGTTGAATGCCTCGTGTCAAGACAGACACCGGCTTATGCTGCGCCTTTAAAGATCGGACTGATCGCGGTTGCATGTATATTTTTTGCGCTTGGCATTTTTAATCCTCTGTTCTGGATAGTGACCGTAATAGTTGTTGTTGCGGGTCTGTTTATCATTCCCGGGCTAAATGTCGAATACGAATACACATTCATCGCAGACCAGCTTAATGTCGACAAGATCGTAAACAGGTCAAAAAGAAAAAAGGTCGCAGAATATATGATGTCAAGGGTGGATGTCATAGCTCCTGTTGACAGCCGCGAGATCATGGGTTTTGCACAGAATCCGAATAACCGCATCAAGCCTCTTGATTTTACATCCGGGACAGCTGATAACAGCGCGATCTACGGAATGATCTACAACGGCGAAAAAGGAAAGATCGTAGCCTACTTTGAACCGAACGAAAAGCTTATTAAAGCTCTTAAGGCTCAAAGTCCCAACAAAGTCACGATCAGTTCCGTTGTTTTATAAACATATAAAAAAGGGGCTGTAAAAAAACAGCCCCATATAGTAAATTCAAGACAGCGTCTCTATGATCCATTTGCAAAGCCGGACTGTCGTGAGCGACCGATCTTCAAGGTGAAAAGCGGCGGTGCGTAGGCGACAACGTATTTATCGTCGCCGGAGCATCCGTCCGAATCTTTTCGCCGCGAAGTGAGGGTAGCGAACTCTGTCCTGCGTGCAAATGATCATAGAG
>CADAQV010000160.1 GCA_902790095.1 uncultured Lachnospiraceae bacterium
AAGGGGCTCTTACGCCCTTGCTATCCTTTTTGCCGACGATCCGGATCATATCTGGGTGGCAAGAAAGGACAGCCCTCTTGTAATAGGAACAAACGAAGATGAAAGCTTTATCGCGAGCGATGTTCCGGCTATTCTTGAATACACCAGAAGCGTATATTACATCGACAACCTCGAGATGGCATGCATCGGCAGAGGAGATGTACATTTCTACAACCTCGACGGCGAAGAGATAAGCAAGGAAAAGACCGAGATCACATGGGATGCCGAGGCAGCCGAAAAAGGCGGCTACGAGCATTTCATGATGAAGGAGATCTACGAACAGCCCAAGGCTGTAAGAGATACCATCAATTCTTTAGTGGTTGACGGTCAGGTGAATTTCGAATCGGTTGGCCTTGATGATGAGATCATAAAGAGCATCACTTCCATAACGATAGTTGCCTGCGGATCCGCATATCACACAGGTGTTGTGGATCAGTATGTAATAGAGGACCTGGCAAGGATACCTGTAAGGGTAGAGCTTGCAAGTGAGTTCAGATACAGAAATCCCATCATGGACAAGACAGGACTTGTCATTGTGGTAAGCCAGTCAGGCGAGACGGCCGATACTCTTGCCGCTCTTCGTGAGGCAAAGGCTAACGGCATCAGGACTCTGGCAATAGTAAACGTTGTCGGAAGCTCCATCGCAAGAGAAGCAGACCATGTGCTCTACACTCTTGCAGGCCCCGAGATCGCAGTTGCCACAACAAAGGCTTACTCAACACAACTTATCGCAGGATATCTTCTTGCCATCCGTTTCGGCCAGGTAAGGGGAGTCCTTGCAGACGAAAAGGCAGCAGAGCTTTTAGAGCAGCTTGAAGCCATTCCCGACAAGATCAGCAAGATATTTGACGACATCGAAAGGCTTCAGTGGTTTGCCGGACAGTTCTCAAACGTACAGGATGTATTCTTTATAGGAAGAGGCATCGATTACGCCATCTGCATGGAAGGAAGCTTAAAGCTCAAGGAGATCAGCTATATCCATTCGGAGGCATACGCAGCAGGCGAGCTTAAGCACGGCACCATCTCACTCATAGAAAAAGGAACCATGGTAATAGGTGTTGCGACTCAGGACGATCTTTACGAAAAGACAAAGAGCAACATGGTGGAGGTTGCAAGCCGCGGCGCATATCTTTGCGGCATAACCGAATACGGCAATTTCGAGCTTGAGACTGCAACGGATTTCACATATTACATACCGAAGACAGAGGAACATTTCTCCGCAAGCCTTGCCGTTATCCCGCTTCAGATCATCTCATATTATGTTGCATGTAACAGAGGACTTGACGTTGACAAGCCCAGAAACCTTGCAAAGAGCGTTACGGTTGAATAAGGAGAAAAAATGAGTAAATTCTACGCATTTATGGCAGACGGATTCGAACTTGTCGAATGTCTGGCAGTTGTGGATATACTGAGAAGAGGCAATATAGATGTCGTGACTGTTTCGGTCACAGGGCAAAAGGAGGTCACAAGCGCGCAGAAGGTGACCGTCATTGCCGATGCGCTTTATGAAGAGACCGATCTTTCGGATGCCGACGGGCTTTTCCTCCCCGGAGGAATGCCCGGGACATTAAACCTTATGAAGCATAAGGCACTTGGCGAAGAGCTTAAAAAGGCTGCCTTGGCCGGAAAGCTTATTTGCGCCATATGCGCGGCACCGTCTGTTTTGGGACAGCTCGGCATACTTGTCGGAAAGACCTGCACGGCCTACCCCGGCTTTGAGGACAAGCTTGTGGAAGCGGATCCTAAGGTGTGCGCGGTAGCATGGGACGGAAATGTCATAACCGCAAGGGGCATGGGCGTGGCGACAGACCTTGGCCTTGTCATATTAAGCGCGCTTACATCGCAGCAGACAGCGGATGCGGTCAAGAAGTCTATACAGCATCCCGATACGCTGCCCGAACAGATCATCATATGTTAAAAGGGGTGCAGGTCAAATACACATCTTTGACCTTGACATGATTTTTATCTTTGTGTTATAATGCCACTTACGTGTAAAGACGGAAAGGGTGGATCGCCCTTTTTTGGTATGATACATATTATAAAATAAGACTTATCTAACAGGTACTTTAAGGAGGAATTAACATGAGTGTTAAGTACGAGAAGCTGGAGAACAATGCGGCAAAGCTCACCATCGAGGTGTCTCCGGAAAAATTTGAGGAGGGCATGGATGCAGCTTACAAGAAGAACAAGAACCGCATCACCGTTCCCGGTTTCAGAAAGGGCAAAGCACCCAGAAAGATCATAGAGAAGATGTACGGCGCAGGCGTTTTCTATGAAGACGCAGCAAACGCCATCATTCCGGAAGCTTACGAGGAGGCTTACAAAGAGGTCTCTTCAGAGCTTGAGATAGTTTCACGTCCCGCTATTGATGTTACACAGATCGGCGAAGGACAGGCATTCATCTTCACCGCAGAGGTTGCGCTTGCACCTACTGTAGAGCTTGGCGAGTACAAGGGCATCGAGGTCGCTAAGGTAACAACTGAAGCCTCGGAAGAGGAAATTGCGGACGAACTTAAGAAGGTTCAGGAAGCAAACTCAAGAACAGTCGATGTTACGGACCGCGCAGTAGAAAACGGCGATATCGCTACGATCGATTTCGAAGGTTTTATAGACGACGTTGCATTTGACGGCGGCAAGGGAACAGATTACAAGCTTACAATAGGTTCACACAGCTTCATCGACACATTTGAAGATCAGATCATCGGCCACAGCATCGGTGATGAATTTGATGTAAACGTAACATTCCCCGAAGAATACGGCGCAAAAGAGCTTGCAGGAAAGCCCGCAGTATTCAAGGTAGCCGTAAAGGCCATCTCTCAGAAGGAATATCCCGAGCTTGACGACGAGTTCGCAAGCGAAGTATCAGACTTTGATACGCTTGATGCTTACAAGGAAAACTTAAAGAAAGAGATCGCCGAAAGAAAGAGCAAGGAAGGCCAGGCTGCAAAAGAGGATGAGGCTGTTAAGAAGCTTGTTGAGGCTTCAAAGGTATCATACAGCGATCAGCAGGTAAAAGACATGGCTGAAAACATGCTCAGCGACATGAAGAGAAACATGCAGCAGCAGGGCATCTCAATGGAGATGTATCTTCAGTACACAGGCATGACCGAAAATCAGCTTCTTGAGCAGAATATGCCCAGAGCCGAAGAGAGGATCAAGTCAAGAGCAGTCCTTCTTGCCGTAGCCGAAAAGGAAGCCATAACTGTTTCCGAAGAGGAAATGGAAAAGAAGCTTTCCGAGATCGCAGAACAGTACAAGATGGATCTTGAGAAGGTAAAGGATATCCTTGGCGAGCAAGCAAGAAAAGACATCGAAAAAGACATGAAGGTTGAAAAGGCTGTCGATCTCATCGTTGAAGCAGCAAAGGAAGTTTGATAATAAGGCAGGATCTCTTTAAAAGGAGGTCCTGCCATACTGAGTTTTTAAATATAATTTATCGGAGGGTAATACTATGCCACTTATGCCTTATGTTATAGAGCAGACCAGCCAGGGCGAGCGTTCATATGACATATATTCAAGACTTTTAAAGGACAGGATCATCTTTCTCGGAGACCAGGTGACTGATGATATCGCAAGCGTTATAGTAGCGCAGCTTCTTTTCCTTGAGGCTCAGGATCCCGACAAGGATATCAGCCTTTACATCAACAGCCCCGGAGGCTCTGTTTCCGCAGGACTTGCAATCTATGACACAATGAAATACATCAAATGCGATGTGTCCACCATCTGTGTCGGCATGGCAGCCAGCATGGGAGCATTTCTTCTTGCAGGCGGTGCAAAGGGTAAAAGATATGCGCTTCCGAATTCGGAGATCCTTATCCATCAGCCCCTCGGCGGAGCTCAGGGTCAGGCTACCGAGATCGAGATAGCTGCAAGACATATCCTTAAAACAAAGGAAAAGTTAAACAGGATGCTGGCAGAAAATTCAGGTCAGCCCTACGAAAAAGTCGTTGTTGACACAGATCGCGACAATTGGATGTCGGCTCAGGAAGCATGCGAATACGGCCTGATCGACAAGGTTATGGAATTCAGAAAGTAATGTAACTATTCAGCACCCGCCCATCCCATTCGCAAAACCTCTGCCAAAGGCATCGGTTTTTGCTCATGTGACGGACGTCTGCTATTAGAACCACACA
>CADAQV010000161.1 GCA_902790095.1 uncultured Lachnospiraceae bacterium
TCACTTCGCGGCGAAAAGATTCGGACGGATGCTCCGGCGACGATAAATGCGTTGTCGCCTGCGCACCGCCGCTTTTCACCGTGAAGATCGGTCGCTCACAACAGTCCGGCTTTGCAAATAGATCATAGAGACGCTCTCTTGCATTTACTATATGGGGCTGTTTTTTTACAGCTCCTTTTATACATGATCTTAATCAAGCATCTCGGCAGCTTCTTTCATAAGCTCTATGATGGGCAGATGCTGAGGGCATACCTTTTCGCACTGACCGCAGCCTACGCAGTCTGCAGCCTTTCCGCTTTCCTCTTTAAGATCTTCATAGTCGATCCTGGCATTCCCGTCATTAGGACACCGCCTCAGCGTATTTACGATCTCAAAAACTTCGGGTATTTCTATCTTCATCGGGCAGCCGTCGCAGCAGTACCTGCATCCGGTGCATCCTATCTGCGGAACAGTAAGCATATCCTCTGTCACCTCGTCCACGACCTTCATCTCCTCTTCCGATAAAGGCTCAAACGAAGCAAATGTGCCGATATTGTCATCCATCTGCTCTTCTGTGGACATGCCCGAAAGAATGGTCATGACACCGGGCTGTGAACCTACGAAGCGAAGCGCCCATGACGCAATGCTCTTTTCGGGCCTTACCGCTTTAAATTTTGCGGCCTCTTTTGGCGCAAGGTTTGCCAGCATTCCGCCCTTTACAGGCTCCATGACTATCATTGGGATATTTCTTTTGCTGAGGATATCATATAATTCCTGAGACCTTACTTCAGGGCTTTGGCGGTCAAGATAATTGAGCTGTATCTGGACAAATTCCACCTCGGGGTGGGAATCGACTATGGTCTTTAAAAGCTCGGGGCTTCCATGGAACGAAAAGCCAAAATGCTTTATCTTTCCTTCCGCCTTCATCTTTTTTCCCCACTCAAAGCAGTCGTATTTCACATATGTATCGTAATTATAGCCGTCTTCTATGGAATGCAGAAGATAGAAATCAAAAAAGTCGACTCCTGCCCTTTCAAGCTGCTCGTTAAATATCCGGTCCACATCCTCCGCTTTCTTTATCTCCCATGCCGGAAGCTTTGTCGCAAGCATAAAGCTGTCTCTTTTATAGCGTTTTACAATGGCTTCTCTTGCAGCCACCTCCGACTTGCCGCCGTGGTAAATATAGGCCGTATCAAAATAGTTCATCCCGGCCGCCATGTATTTGTCCACCATGGTGCAGACTCTTTCGTGGTCTATCTGTCCGTCCTTTTCAGGAAGTCTCATCAGGCCAAAACCAAGCTTTGGCATTTTATCAAGATCAATTTTCATTTTGTATCCCCTTGTCTTAAAGACGCCCGGAAGGTCTTCATTTCTTCCGGGCATACATTAATTATCAAAAAACAAACGAATTATGAATATCGCTAAATGTTTTTTGCGTCTCCAATTATTATTTTAAGATCATACAGTTATGTTTTCACCCTTAAGACCTATGTAAGCTCCCTGCTTGGCCTCTGCGGAATCCGGATGCGCAAGCAACCACTTGTTTCTTGCCCAGAGCATCTTGTCCTCTGTGTTCTTAACTTCTATCTTTTCCATATCGGTGTTTGTCTCTCTGGGGAGCACTATGGCTACCCTGAAGCCTTCATCCGATGTCTGGCAGGGTGCGTAATGAAGCGTGGTCTCATAGACCTGAACCACAGCACCTGCAGGTGCTTTAAAGGCCATTACGTCCTTTGTATTCAATTTCCCGTCGATGATCTTTTCCATCTTTGCGACGCCGATGCGCCGATGTTAAGTTCGCTGCGTCTGTGATATTCAAGGCAGTTAAGTGTGCGATTGCGCCCCCAGCACATTCCAAGCTCTATCGGCATGCCGCCGTAGGCGTTTGTTTTAAGATCTGCCATAATTGCACATCTTTCCAGCGAATAGATCCAGGGCTCGTAAGATACGCCGTCTTCGGGCAGCGCGATCTTATTCATTGCGTCGATAAGCTCTGAAGTGTCATAGCCTTCCAAAACCTTGCCGAACTCGGCAAATTCAGGGTCAAAAACCGAATAGATCTCCATAACTAACGTTTCCTTTCAAAGTCAAATATTTATATGCTTTTTATCCTCTCGGACTATATGATTTTACCATATAATGGCGCGCGTTGCAATAAGCAAAGATGCCCGAGATAAGCAATATCGATAAAAAAAATATAAAGCCGGGCCCTGCGTCTCCGACGCTCTGAGCAGTGTCTTCGTCGTTATCACCTTGGCCTTCACCTTCACCTTCGCCTTGGCCTTCGCCTTCACCCCGGCCTTCGCCTTCACCCCGGCCTTCTTCTCCTTCACCTTCACCTCCGGCAGGCGCTACGGCCTTTATCTCATAGTCTGCAAGGACCTTTCCTATATATTTTCCTGTGCCGACAACAAGTAACTGAGCGTTGCCGGCATCCTTACTGCCATCATAGAAAACAAGGTAGTCCTCTCCCTCATTAAGGGTCCTTTCGCCAAGGGTCAACGTTACGGCCGGTGCCTGCGGGTTTCCATCCTCCACTGCCTCTGCAACGCTTATGACCGCGTCGCTTATATCTGTCAGATACACGCCCCTGTCTGCTTCATCTTCTGCCATAAATATGCAGTCCGAAAGATCAACCTTATTTCCGAAAATATCTTTTATGTAATAAAATGCCTCAATCACATCTTCCGTACGGGTGGCCGGAATGGTTATTCCCCAGTTTTCTTTAAGAGGCGCGATCTCTGCCATAGATCCTGTCGGGAGAAGAATGTTCTTTTTTCCCGCATGATCAAAAAGATATCCCGCCGGAGAATAAAAGGTGGGCATTTCATCGTTTGTTTCAAATAAAGACATGTCAAGGTACTGTCTTTCACCTTCAGGCGCAAGGTTTTTGGAAAGTCCTTCTATCTCCCATTCATCCCCTGAAAACTTTATATAAAGGTAATACGAGCCCATTATTCTAAGACCGGTCAGAGTAACTATATCGATATAACCCTCTGTTTTTTCGTCATTGGTGTAGTTGACAAAAGCGACATGAGGCTCACCGTTTGCATCGTAAAGGGCCGTATATTCGGCCGATGGGCTGTCGACCTTCCACCAAAACTCACCATTTTCATAATATCTTTCCAGCAGGGTCTCCTCACTGTCGCTGAAGTTTTTCATAAACACGGAAAGCTCTCTTTCTCCGGTATTTTTTTCCGTGAAGAAATTCAGGCCGTCAGGAAAGTTCCTTTCGGTATACAATGTGTACCCGGAAAAATTAAGAAACATCTTGAATCCCAGATTTAACGATTCTTCATCAAGCCGCATATCCGCAGAAAGTGATGCTATCAAATCCTCAAGTATATCTTCGGCAATAAAAAGATATCCCTTTATCTCTCCGCTTCCTTTGCGTATCTGAACCGCTTTGAACTTATCCGGCATGAGAGCCTTTTCCGCGAGATCCGTCATAAAATCAAGTATCAGTGTCTCGGCATCCTCCACGGAATCTATATAACCTTCGGATTCAAGATATGAAAACATTTCCGCAAAATAGTTGTCCCAATCGTCAAATAAGTTTAAGACCTCGATATCATACGGGATCTCATCCATATATTTCATCCATTCCGTTGCGCACTCCTCGGCCGTTCTTAAGGCAGCATAAAACGCAGCGTTTTTAAGTCCTTTTTCAAGGTATTCTTTTTCGTCACCTTCCGGCATCTTCGCGATCACTTCTTTTAAAGACAAATAGTAATCATATGCCTCTACCGAATTAAACGGAAAGAACATACTTATACCGCCGGGGCCGGGATCGCCTGCAGATCCTGATTCGCTTGAAGACGCATTAACGAGACCTGTATAGATCACATCATCACTACTGCCGTCGTTATCTTCAAACACATCAAGCATGCTGCGCGCAAGATCTTTGTATGCTGCTTTTTCAAGTGCTGCTGCAAAGCCGCCGATATCAATAAGATCAAAGTCGTCCCCGCCGTATTTATAAGCCTTGCCGGCAGCCTCTATCTCATCATAAAAATCTATCTTGCCGGTATTCTCATCTTCCTTTGTCACAGAATCATACATGATGTCTTCCATCTGCAAAAGAAGCGGCAACAGCCTTGTGCGGTAATTCTCCATGTTTACCACAGAAAGCGTCACTGAAGCGGTAAAGTCTTCTTTCGCCTCGTAATATGCCTTATAGTCATCCACCATCTTTTTGCCGATCTCATATCCGGTCATAAAAGGGTCTGCGCTTACGGCATCGAGCCAGCCTGTATAGAACTGCCCGCTTCCGTATTCCCATTCGGCAGAGCAGATAAAATCGTCAGTAAGGCCTGAAAATGCTGCTATGACCTCCGCATTTCCCATGATGCAGGCATCATAATCTATAAATTCAAAGGTCTTTCCGCTTTTGATGAGTTCCGTATTTTTGACAGCGCTTATGTTTTCTTCAAGCGACATGCCCGCTATGCCTATGCCTCTTCCGCCCCCAAAGCCATATGCGGGTCCTCCCCCATGGCCCCAAAGGATCAGATCGTAAATATCTGCAGGGCTCAGTTCATATGCGCTGTCGACAAATCTTGTAAGTGTGCCCGGATCTGTCATTCCCAGGGAGGAAGGATCCGCCTCATCATCCGTTCCGAGAAGTGTCATGAAGCCGTGTTCGGCCCCATCCCGCTTTCCTTCTATCTTCCAGATCTGTACCGCATCCATGCTTATCTCTTCTGCTCCGACAAGGTATTCCGCCGGCATGTGCCACTCAGACGCTCCTCCTGTCAAAGCGATCAGATTCAGGTCCTCGTTATACACAGAATCCATCATCTGAAGTAGATTGCCGGTGGCATACGAACTGTCGGTCTCAAGATTCGATCCGAAACAGTAGAGCATCACCGTTCTTACCGGAACATCCTTTTCTCTGTCCGCAAATGCAAATGCAGAAAATGCCGAAGACATGATGAGTGCAGCCGAAACTGCCGTTAAACATTTGGTTCTCTTTTTTCCTGCCATGCCTTTTTCCCCCTCGTGATATGTTTTTTAATAAAGCTCCGGAAGTTCGTCAAGTGTTATGACAAACTCGCTGTTATATACTTTCCTCAGATAGTCAAAGGATGTAAATTCCTCTGTGAGACAGAATACCTTTGACCATGTCATAAAGCTTGCCCATCCGGCGCCGTCCTTTACTATGGCCTCCGGGTCCGGAAGACTTCCCGTCTCGCCGATCAGTATGATCTTATCCTCAGATATCTTTTCCATCCCCTTATACATATCAATGCAGGATGTGTGCTCGTGTGCCGGAGGATACATGTCGCGTGAGATGACATCCACATATGCATCTCCCGGATACCTTTCCGCTTTTGTTCCGTTCCATACCCAGATAAGATTGTCAAGTCTGAAATGATATGTGAACCTTTCATACATGATACGCCATAGCTTTATCACGGTCTCATCATCCTTAGCCCCCCACCAGAACCAGGCTCCGTCACATTCGTGAAAAGGCCGCCATAGAATGGGTATCTTAGCATCACAAAAAGGTCTTAAAAGCCCTGCCATGTAGTCCATGTCAGAAAGAAGCGCTGCGTTTTCCGGCGTACCTTCACACACAGCCTTTGACGCATCAAAACCGGTATTTTCGGTAAAGAAGGACTTGCTTCTGCCCCCCATCGGAGAAAACCAGTGCCATGTCATGGTGATAAGGCCTCTTTTTTTTGCCCAGTTCCGGGCGCATTCAATCGTTCCTTTGTTTTCAGCGACTTCCCTCATGCACTCTTCGTCCGTATCCGAATAGTTGATGTTCGGTGAATACGAAAGCAGTTCAAAACCGAGCAGCGCGGGTTCTTTTCCGGTCACCTTTTTTATTTGGGCAAGTTCTTCCATTGCCATGGTCTGTGTATGCTGCCCTGCTATTATCTTTTTCCCCTGTATCGAGGCAAGGTAGTTCATCACCTT